>JBKJOD010000146.1:0-10735 GCA_046593245.1 Phycisphaerales bacterium | reverse complement strand
TTTGGGCCTCCAGCGCGGCCGGCCGCGACGCCATCTCCAGCTTCCTCGTTCGCGCTCCATACACCGGCAAGCTCTTCCGCTCCTTCGCCACCGCCCGCGTCGCCCGCGTGCTTGGCGTGCTAATCGAGGGCCGTGTGCCGCTTCTTGAGGCCCTCGGCCTCGCCCGCGAGTCCGCCGGCAATCCTCTCTACGAAAAACTCCTCGCCCGCGCCGAAGAGCACGTCACTCGGGGCGAGCCCTTCTCTTCCACGCTTGAAAACTCCCCCCTCATTGATCCTTCCATCGTCGAGGCCATCCGCTCCGGCGAGCGCTCGGGCCAGCTCGGCCCTGTTCTCATGTCCCTCTCCGAGTTCATGGATGAGGACAACGAAGTAATCCTCAAGTCCCTCTCCTCCATCGTCGAGCCGCTCATACTCATCGTTCTGGGCGTGCTCATCGGATTCGTTGCAATCAGCATGTTCCTACCGCTCTTCGACCTCGCCGGCACCACCGGCGCGGGCGCACACCCCGGTGGGGGAGGTGGCACATGATCGGACGTTCCAACTACTCTCCCATCGGCCTGGATGCCGGCGCCCGCGCCATGAAGGCCGTGCAACTCGTCCACACTCGCACCGGCCCGCGCATCCACGCCGCCGCCGGTTTCCCGCGTATCACCCCCGGCGAAGCCCTCAACCCCGCCGAGATTCTCCGCGCCGCGGCCGTGCTCCGCCGACAGGGCTTCGTCGGCAATCAGGTCGTCGTCAGCATTCCCGCCGCGCAGATGCTCTCCGGCGTTGTGGAGCTTCCCGACCGCGCCGGTGGTGCGCCGCTGGACGCCATCGCGCGCCAGGAGCTCGCCCGCGCCTGCCGCAAAGACCCGCAATCCATCGAGCTCAGTTGGTGGGAGCTTCCCGCCAGCGGCGCAGGAGCCCGCGTCGCGCAGGGCACCCAAGCCATCGCCCTGGGCTGCACGCACGCCGATGCCAACGCCCTCCTGGACTGCTTCGAGCCAGCGGGAATGGATGTCCTTGCCATCGACGCCCGACCCGCCACCATCGCACGCGCCTGCGCCCCGCTCCTGAACGATCCCCCAAACCTCACCGCCATCCTCGATCTCGGCTACGGCGCGGCCCACATCCTCATCCTCGTCGGTCGCACACTCGTCTATGAACGCACACTCGCCGAGGCCTCCCTCCGCCTCCTCGCCTCCGGTGTGGCCAACCAGCTCTCCACCGACGATGTTCTGGCAGACTACATCCTGCGTGTCGTCGGCTGCCGACCGCTCGCCGATGTCCCCGATCACGGCGCGGCTTTCGAGCAGGCCGAAGACGCCCGCGCTCTCATCTGCGCCCACGCAGACGCCATCGCCGGTGAGCTCCGCACCAGCATGACCTACGCCACCCGTCGCTTCGATGGCGAACTGACCCGCGTCGTCCTCTCCGGAGCCGGCGCGGATATCCCAGGTCTGGCCGAGCGCCTCGCGCAGCGCACCGGCACCGAGGCCATCATCGTTCGCGTCGATGCCCTCGCCGATGCACCCGCCAACATCGACCCCGCGCTCCTGGGCCCCGGCGCAACTGTCGCCCTCGGCCTCGCGCTCCACAACGCCCCAGTGCCAGCACTGGCAGGAGCTGCGACATGAGCCACGTCAACCTCATCCCCGCCGCACGCCGCGCTCAGCAGCTCGCCGCACGTCGCCGCACCGCATGGTCCCGCACGCTCCGGATCTATGCGATCCTGCTGACCATCCCCTGCGCCCTCACGCTTGTTCCCGCCAGCGCGGATGCGCCCTCCCTCGAATCGTCCATAGCCCGCGTTGATCGCCGCATCGAGAGCCGCACCACGGAACTCGGCAGCGTCCGCGCCAGGATCGCCGAGCTGAGCAGAAACCTTCAGATCGCTCGTTCCGTCGGCGACCACCCGGACTGGTCTGCGCTGCTGGCCACCATCGCCCGCTCCGGCGCCAAGCTCGTTGTCATCGAATCCATGGACCTCTCTATCACCAAAGAGCAGCTCCCCGATAAACCCGCCTCCGCGCCTGCTCCTCCCCCCCCACGCCGCGCCCCGCGCGACATCGTCACCATCAAGCTCTCCGGTCTCGCCGCATCCCCCACGGATTGCATCAGGTTTGCGTCCACCCTCGAGCGGCTCAACCTCTTTGACCGTGTCCTTGTCAAGGACACCCATCCCCACGAACTCGGCCACATGTCCGGCACCCACTTTGACATCGAGGCCACCTGCTTCGCCGCCGCACCCACTATCACCTCTTCCGCGAGCACCACCCCATGAAACTCGCGCAGTCACTCCCTCCAACCCTGCGCATAGACGCCCTCGGTGCGCTCACCACCATCGCCTTCAGCGCCGGAGCGCTCGTCATCGCCGTCGGCCCGCGCATCTTCTCTCCCGCTCCCTCGCACGCCCAGCAACAGGCCGAGCTCGACGCCCGCATCAAGAAATCTCTCGACATCGACCGCCAGGCAGAGCTCGCGCAGCACACGCTTGTCAAACTCAAGTCTGAGTCTGTCGCCGCCGTCAAGCTCAAACCCGCCTCCACGATGAACCAGCGTCTGGGCGACATCGCCGCGCTCGCCGAGCCACTGGGAATCTCCATCACCAAACTGGTCCCCGGTGCGACCGCCGCGCCACTCCCCGCCGCGACCACCACCCCGGCCACACTGGCCCCGCCGCCGCTGACCACTACCTTGTCCATCAAGCTCGCCGGAACCGGCTCGTACCCCGCCATCTCGCGATTCCTGCACACCGTGCACGACAACTTCCGCGATACCGCCGTCTCCACGCTCAAGCTCTCCACACCCCTGGAAGCCCGGCAGTCCGAGAACCCGCTCGCCACCTTCAGCATCGACCTGACCTGGTACGCAGCGCCTGAGGGTTCTGACGGCGCTGCTCACAAACAGTGATCCACTTTGGTGGCCACGCGGGAAATCGAATTCGCTCTTTGTTTCGTGAACAAGAAACTCCAACGAAAAGCCGTCGTCGCGGTGCTGGCTCTGGCCGGCGCTGCGTTCTGCGTTGACCGTTTCGTGCTCGGATACGGCCCTCGCGCCGCGTCCGCCGACACGATCAATGCCATCATCGCCCCGGCCGCGGCGGCTCCCGACTCGGAGGCCGCTTCGCTGCCGACCTCCACGCTCACCCGCAAAGTCGGTGATCTCGCCGCCGGTCACTCTCCCACCGACTTCCCCGATGCGCTCCGCCTCCCCGCGGAGTGGGCACCGCTGCTCGCCGAACCGAAAACACCCGACGTCGTCCCCGTTGCCCCGCTCAAAGAAGCTCCCCTCGCCGAACCATCCTTCGTTGTTTCCAGCGTCTTCCTCGGTGCCAGCCCCACCACCACCGGCGCTCGCATCAACAACAAGATCATCCTCATCAATCAGTCCATCTCCGGCTACAAGCTCTTGGATATCCAGAAGGGCAACCCCTCCATCGTCATCCTCTCCGGCCCGCGCGGCGAACTCCGCGTTCCGCTCACCATCGGTGGGACCAACACCGTCGCCGGTGCCGATGAGCCCGCCCCAGCACCACACAAAGAATGAGCAACGCCCCGGATTTTCAACCATCCGCTCCGCCATTCCTCCGGGTTTGCCTGCAATCCCACACAACTATCGTCCGATATCCGCAAAATCTCCCCGCTTTCCGATGCTCTTAGTCCCTCACGCTCAACCCATCACTCCATCTTGGCGATAGCCAACAGGCCAAACGGAGCGTGCGCTTCGTGCCAGATCGGACTGTGCCACCAGGAGTGTGTCTTCCATGTTCGCAATCAATCGCAAACGTTCAGCATTCAGCTTGATCGAGCTGGTCATCGTCGTCGTCATCATCGGCATCATCGCCGCCATCGCCATCCCGCGCATGAGCCGCGGTGCCACCGGCGCCAATGACAGCGCACTGGTCGGCAACCTCGCCATCCTCCGCAAGGCCATCGATCTCTACGCCGCCGAGCACAACGGGAACTTCCCCGCCGATGCTTCCATCGCCACACAGCTCACGCAATACACCGATGCCGCTGGCACCGTCAGCCCCACCAAAACCACCGCATGCATCTATGGCCCGTACATGAAGTCCATTCCGATTCTCACCGTCGGTGCCAATCGCGGTCAATCCGGATTCGTCACCGCGCAGGGCGGTGCCACCGCTGGCTGGGTCTACACCGGCGGTACCATCAGTGCCAACTGCCCCGCCGCTGAAGTCGATGCGACGGGCACCAAGTACAACGCCTACTGATTCTGCGATCTCTCTCGCACGCGACATGGCCGCCCTTTCCCCCGGAACTGCGGCATGACTACTCCCGATCATCACACCCGCCCGTGCGAAGCGCCCACAGCGCGCCGCCGGGCGGCTCGCGTTTCCGCTCCGCCGTGCCACGGGCTCGGGTGGTCCGGTTCTCCGAACCGGCCTCCTCTTCTCTTTCCCCCCCACTCTCCACTGCCCACTCCCCACTCCCTCCGTCCCTCCGCCTTCTCCCTCGTCGAGCTCACCCTCGTCCTCGCCATCGCCTCCATCCTCTCCGCCATCGCCATCCCGCGCTACGGCAACCTCATCACCAACTACCGCATTGATGCCGCCGCCAACCGCATCATCTCCGATCTCACCATCGCGCAATCCCAAGCCCGCTCGTCCAGCACGCCCCAGGCCGTCGTCTTCACCTCCTCCACAAACTCCTACCAACTCTCCGGCCTCACCAGCATGGACTCCGCCTCGCGCCAGTACATCATCAATCTCGCCAATGACCCCTACCAGGTCACGCTCGTCTCCGCCTCCTTCGGCGCCGGCTCCACCATCACCTTTGATATCTACGGCCAGCCCGACAACGGCGGCACCATCACCCTCCGCTGCGGCACACGCACCACGACCGTCACCGTGAACGCGAGCACCGGAAAGGCCTCCACCCCATGACCCGCGCCGCGATCCATCTCGCGCCCAATCCCGCGCCCGCTCGCCGCGCCTTCTCGCTCGTTGAGATGGCTCTGAGCATGGTCATCATCACCGTCATCTGCGCCGCCACCCTTTCGGTCACCAACATCATGACCCGC
This sequence comes from Phycisphaerales bacterium, assembly GCA_046593245.1. Classification (GTDB taxonomy): domain Bacteria; phylum Planctomycetota; class Phycisphaerae; order Phycisphaerales; family UBA1924; genus UBA4658. The sequence continues at coordinate 5,705 of JBKJOD010000146.1, read as the reverse complement.
TCCGCCAGCGCAAGCGCCGATACCGCACCCGCGGGTCAGACGATGGCCACGCGCGATGTTCTCGACCAGATCACCCGAGAACTCAAAGCCGCGACTTCTGTCTCCGAGCAGACCGCCACCGCCATCACCTTCACCGTCCCCGACCGCACCGGCGATGGCATCCCCGAGACCATCCGCTACGCCTGCACCGGCAGCGCCCAGCCGCTCACCCGCCAATACAACAGCGGCACCGTCGCCACGCTCATCCCCTCCATGCAGTCCTTCTCCCTCGCGTATCTCAACAACACCGTCACCGTCCCCATGCCCGTCGTCGCCATCGAGAGCTCCGAGCAGCTCCTCATGTCCTACACCACCACCCCCAACTCCTCCACCGCCCTTAACACTTCCACCTGGGAGTGTGAGTATTTCAATCCATCGTCAACGTTCGACGCCAAAACCGTCTCCTGGAAGATCACCCGCGTACAGGTCATGCTCAAGAAAAAAACCTCCGGCTCCACCGGCACTGTCACCGCCGACATCTTCGCCGCCGATGCCGCGCAGAAACCCACCGGCAGTTCGCTCGGCTCGGGCTCCGTCAACATCTCCTCATACTCCACCAGCGCCAACACCTGGGCCGACTTCACGCTCGCCACCCCTGTCGCCGATCTCTCTCCCACCGCCGGCATGACGCTGGTCATCAAATCCTCCACCAGTTCCACCAACGCCTCAGTCGCAAGCGTTATCAACATCCTTTTCCTCCTCCAACCCGCCGGGCAGTCCGAGTGCACCACCTCCAACTCCGGCTCCACCTGGTCCACGCCCGACGGAAGTACCTCTCTCAACTATCGCATCTACGGAACCATCACCTCCACCCCCTGAACGCCCATGATTCGCCCCTTCCCACTCCCCACCCGCAATCAACGCCACCGCCGCGGCTTCACGCTTATTGAGGCCGTCCTCTCCGCGCTCATCGTCGCTGTCGCCATGGTCCCCGCCCTCCGCATGCTCGGCTCCACCGCCGTGGACCGCCGCGCCCACGCCGACCTCGCCCGCGGCATGGCCCTCGCCCAGTCCCTCATGGGCGAGATCGTCCAGTGCAAATACAGCACCGGCTCGGTTGTCACCGCCAGCCGCACCACCTGGACGGAACTCTCCGACTACAGCGGCTTCAGCGAGTCCCCCCCCACCAGCCGCGACGGCACCGTCATCCCCGGCTACACCGGATGGACCCGCTCCGCCTCCGTTTCCTTCGTCACCCTCCTCGCCCCCGACACCACCAGTGCCATCGACACCGGTCTCCGAAAAATCATCGTCACCGTTACTTCCCCCGACGGCAAGGTCTACACGCTCTCTGCTCTCCGTTCCAGCGGCGGCATCTGCGATCGAACCGCCTCGGCCTCCGCAACATTCCCCAGCGCCGTCACCATCTCCCTCCAGTCCAGCACCGGCGATTCCGTCTCCGCCGGCATCAATCTCCCCAACCAGATCCCCTGAACCATGACTCCGCCGCGCTTTCCACACCCCTACTCCACCCGCCGCGCTTCCGTGTACATCATGGTGCTCGGTCTGGTCCTAATGATGATGGCCGCTGGCGCCGCGTCCATCGCCATGTCCCGGGCACGCGCCCGCACGCTCTCGCAATCCAACGACACCCTGCGCGCCGAAGTCCTCGCCGAGTCCGCCCTCGAGCTCGGCATCGCCCAGCTCAGAAGCAACTCCCTGTTGTGGCGGACCTTGTACACCAACAATGTCGAAACCGCGCAGGTCGCATTTGGCGGCGGCAAAATAAGCTACAAGTTCGTCGATGAAACCGACGGCAATCTCAACAACGGCTCCTCCAACCCCGTCCGCGTCTACGGAATCGGCCGCTACGGATCCGCCACCCAGTCCTGTAGCGCCGTCGTCGCTGGTACCACCGCGCTCTCCTGCCTGAACGCCCCGCTCGTGGTCGGTGGCAATCTCAACTTCAACCAGTCCATCGTCACCGCTTCTGGATCAACCGTCGCCGCCAATGGCAACATGACCGACTCTTCGTCCGGTACCACCAAAACACTCACCTGCAACCTCGAGGCCGGCGGAGCCATCTCGCTGGTGAACCACAACGTGACTGGCACGGAACTGAGCGGCATTCTCGTGACCAAACGCGATATGCCCTCCATCAACGTCTTTGATTACTACATTGCCAAGGGCGTCACCATCCCCATCACCTCTCTGCCCGTGGACTCCATCAACGGCGGCCGCAAGATCGACAAAGTCGTCCTCAGCCCCGCGAGCAACCCGTTCACATCCACCCTTGATGCGGACGGCATCTATGTCATCCCCTGCAACGGCACCCGCATCAACATCATGAACTGCCGCATCGTCGGCACGCTCGTGCTGCTCAACCCCGGTACCGGCTCCTGTGTCGGCACCAACAACGGCGACAACATCAACTGGTCCTCCGCCATCACCAACTTCCCCTGCCTGCTGGTCAAGGGAGACTTCTCCCTCGTCTTCGGCTCCCTCGCCAACACACTTTCCGAGACCTCCACCAGCACGAACTTCAACCCACCCGGCACCCCGTACCCATACTTCGGCGGAACCACCAACACCGACACCTCCGGCTCATACCCCAGCATGATTGATGGCTTGGTCTACATCTCCGGCAACCTCACCGGCGGCAGCAGCGGCACCTATTCGCGTGTCAACATGCTCATCGTCGGCGGCGACTACGACGCCCAGAGAGACAACGCGTACCCCTCCTTCCGCAGCGTGTACACCAACTCCCCGCCCCCCGGCTTCACCGGCACCGGCACCCTCTCCCCCATCGCCGGCACCTATCGCAAAGAACTCGCGCCCTAACTGAGTAATCGGGTGGCACTGGCGGCTCGCCCGCCAGTGATGCGCGACAGGGCCGTCCGAACACCAACACCCCCGTGCCCCGGTCTTTCCGCGCTTCGCGGAACGACCGGGCGGTTGCAACCCACGCGCAAGACTCCCCCCCATGCCTTAGTGCCTCATACCTCGATGCCTTCTTCCCACCCGAAATCGCCCCCCAATTCCGGGCACTTTGTGCGGCTTTGCGCGCGCAAAGCCGCACAACCAAAAACCCGAATCTCCAAAATTGTCAGTTTTTTTCGCCCAGTCCTGACAAGCACTTACGCCCATTCCGCCCCAAACCTGTGCGGCTTTGCGCGCGCAAATCTGCATCTCGGCCCCTAGGTAGAGGCGGTGTTTGTCTCCGCTCTTATTTGCGATTTGCCATTTGCGTTTTGCGTTTTTTCTTTGGAGATCCCCCATGTCCCCCTACGCCACCGAACTCGCCGAAGCCCGCTTGGACGCCCTCCGCACCCTCATCGACGCCCTCAACGAAGCCGAAACTCCCGACGAAAAACGTCGCTGCGCCGTCGCCATCTTCAACGCCCCCGACCCCTGCGACCTCGACGATTCCATCGAACTCGAAGACGATGAGGATCAAAAGGGCGACGACACCGAAGACGACGCTGACATTCGAGCAGACTCGGAAGCGACAGAAGATTCCGCACACTCCGAGCCGTCCCCCGCCTCCACATCCCACACCACCCATCCCACGTCCGACATCTCCATCGGCATTCCCACCGGTCTCACCAATGAAGACATCATCGCCAAAGCCGCCGCGCTGATCCGCCGCGGCGGACTCAACCACCTCACCGCACCCCCTCTCCCCCCGCCCATTCTTCGCTCATCCGCCTGAGCTATCCCGCTCCACATCTCAAATCTGAAATCTCCAATCTCAAACTCCCTCACCTCAACTCCCGCACCTTGATATCCCGGAACCACACCTCGCCCCCATGGCTCTGGAAATCAATCCGCCCCGTCCGCGTCGCGTTGAACGTCGCCACTTTCGCCCACTTGCTCTCCGCAAGCGCCTTTTTGTACTCCGCGCTCGTGGAGTCCACATCCACGACCTTCACACCATTCAGAAAATACGTCTCGTGATCCCCCTTCACCACGATCCGCGCCGTGTTCCACTCCCCCGCCGGGCGGCTGACATCCGCCGCGCACGGAAACATGTCGTAGTACGACCCCGCCAGATTCTTCTTCGCGCTGCTCGCGTGCGCCTCATCATCCAGAATCTGCATCTCCGGCCCGCTCTCGTATGGCGCGCCCGTCTTCTCCGTCACCCGATACATGATCCCCGAGTTGCCCCCCTTCGCCACCTTCCACTGGCACTCAAACTCAAAGTCCGTGTACTCGCTCTTGGTCACAATGTCCGTCCCGCCACCGTCCGCCGCCGGAGTATGCACCAGCGCACCCTCCTTCACGCTCCACCCATCCGGGAACTTCTCCTGCTTGTACCCGCGAAAGTTCGCCTCCGCCGACTGCTTCGTCCCGTCAAACAGCATCTTCCAGCCCATCATCATCTCGTCACTGCTCGGCACGTTGTGCGTCCGAACATCCTTCCACTCCGGCCCGAGCGTCACAACCCCCGTCGCCGCCCACTCCGCACCGCGGCACACCAGCGCACGAAACTGTGGCTCTACAACCGTGTGCTTGCTCTTCTGGTCGTTCACCCACACATGCCCCAAAGGAGTCGCGAAAACGCGCCCCTTCTCATACTCCAGCGTGAACGCCATCGGCTCCATCTGTCCGCTCCCATCCTTCACATCATCCATCGCCTGCATCAGCACATGCGGCGTCGTCTTCTGCGAGTTCACCAGCTTGTGATACAACTCATCCGGCCGCTGCTTGAAGTCGCTCATCCCTTTCGTGATCGGGTGCTCTTTGTCCACGATCTGCACATCAAACGCATGAAACGCGGCGTGCCCCGTCCCCTCGCGCCACATCAGCCCCAGCATCTGCTCGTATTCCTTCCACCCCTTGAACGCATTGTCCGCCGAGTGAATCGCGCACACGCCCGTGCCGCTCTGCACCGCATTCGTGAAGTTCTTTTCCGCCGCGCCGCCCGGCTCCCCCCAACGCTTCGCCTGGTGATAGTCGTTGTAATCCAGCACAAAGAGCTGATACTTCTTCAGCCCCGCCGCGTCAGCGAGTGTCACCGCCGGATCATCCGTGATATCCACCCTGAACCGCCCGCTTCCCTCCAGCGTCTCCTTGTGAACCCGCGATGTGTACTGCCAGTTGTGGTTGTTGTGCCCGGTAATGAGCAGCGCGTTGATCGGCATCGGTCGCGGAGCCGGCGGCTCATCCGCCATCGCCAGTGTCCCAACCGCACACACGCACGCCGCCACGGTCCACATCTGCACGCTCATCACAATCATGCTCCTCAAATCAGGTTGGCCGCGGCGTCCGTCCGCATCTCACGGAGGAATCGGAGAAATCAGCCGCGGATCAAATCCGATTCCTGTTCTGATCCGCGCTCATCAGTGTTCATCAGCGGCTATGTTCTGCTTTTCTTCATGGTCCCAGCATCTCTGCGGCGGATCCTTCCTACTTCTTCCCCATGACCATCTCATCCCGAATCTTCTCCAGCAGCTTCTTCGTCGCCCGGATTCCCTCCGGCTCGCTCAGGCGATCGCCCTCAAACTCGATGCCCAGTCGCCCGTGATACCCCGCATCCAGCACGATCTTCATCATCTTGTAGTAGTCCACCCTGGTTTCGTCGCCCTTCTCATTGAAGTCGTAGCTCTTCGCGGAGACGCCGCGTGCATACGGCATCATGTCCGTCACGCCTTGATAGCGGTCGTACTCGTAGAAGTTGCCAAAGTCCGGGAGCGTGCCGATGCGCTTGTGGCCGACCATCTTCA
>JBKJOD010000126.1:0-16750 GCA_046593245.1 Phycisphaerales bacterium | reverse complement strand
GGCTTCGCATCAATCACGCGCTGCAACGCATCCCAGTTCCCCTCAAAGTCCGGGATCAGCACCTCGATGGACATTGTCGGGCAGGCCTCGCGCGATCGCTGGATGGTTTCCGCCCAGACCGCCGCGCCGCCGTCGCTGAGTTCATCCCGGTTCACGCTGGTAATAACGATGTGTTTGAGCCCCGCCCCGCTGTTCATCAGCCGGAGCGACTCCGCCACCCGGCGCGGCTCATCCAGATCCAGCGTCACCGGACGCCCCGTCTTCACATTGCAGAATCCGCACGCCCGCGTGCAGGTGTCCCCCAAAATCATGATCGTCGCCACGCCGCGTGCCCAGCACTCCCCCATATTGGGGCATCCGGCCTCTTCACAGACGGTGTGCAGCCGATGCTCATCCACAATCTTCTTGACGCGCTCATACCCCGGACCGCCCGGAACTTTGGCCCGGAGCCAGTCTGGTTTCCGCTTCATCGAAAGCTGCTGCGGCGAGGTCTCTTGGTTGTTCAAGACCATTCCCGATAGGGAAATCACCGGCATGTCCACTCGTTTGAGGGGGTCTCCGCCGAGTGGCCGCGGATGCCGCGCCAAGGTCTTCGCCAGTCCGGGATTGGTGGTGCTGTCCGGCGTGCTCATGCGTGCTGCCCCCCGCGCAAATGGATATGGATTGTTACAAGTCTAGGCGATCGCGCCTCGTTTCCCGTGCCGGCCGACGCGCAACTGGTGTCCTCGGACACCCTCCCTCGTATTTGGTATCGTGATGAACACCACTCTCTGTTCTCACGAAGTTCGGCCAATCGACCGATTCTAAGGACCGAGAATCAGTGCCATCCTGCTCCGCTTCGCGGGGGGATGGTCGTTCAGACAGGTCGGAAGCCCTCGGCTACCCTCCCGCCCTGAACCGAACGGAATCTGTTTGCGGGGACAAACTTCGTCCCCCTGCTTGGTCGTACAAAGGTCCGCGCCGGAATCTCCGGCACCTCTCGGACCTTCTTGAAGGAGCGTCGCGTGCGAATGTCCGGCCACATCACTTCCACTTGCCGCGCGGCTCAATCGCGCGGGCTTGCCTTCGCACTTCTGTCGATCGTCGGCACGACGCTGGGCGGCTGCGCGGCCGACTCGTTCCTGGACCCAAGCGTCACGGGGCGTTGGAAGCAGACGGCCACCGTTGTTCCCGTTCTGGAACGGTTGAGCATTCTTGAAGATGAGCCGACCGAGTTTGTCGCCACCTCGCCGGTGATGCCCGGCGATCTCGTGCCAGAAGTGGACCTGTATCGCCTGGGTGCCGGTGACGCGATGGAAATCACGATTCAGGATTACCTTCAGATCGGGCGCGCCGAGGCGTACGAGCGTCAGGTCGATCTCCGCGGCTATGTCGATGTACCGCGTCTGCCGCCCGTCCGTGCTCAGGGCCGCACGGTCGCCGAGTTCGTCACGGCCATGGAACAGGCGATTCGTGACAAGCAGATCAACGATCGCCCCGTCATCGGCATCAACGTACGCTCGCAGCGAAAGCAGACCTTCTCCGTGCTCGGCGCGGTGCAGAATCCCGGCACGTACTTCATCCCCTCGCCGGACTACCGGCTGCTGGACGGCATGGGTTCGGCGGGATCGTTCAATGAGAGCATTCCGTTTATTTATGTGGTGCGACAGGTGCCGCTGACAGACGCTGCTGGCGGCCGTCTTGCCGAGCCAGAGCCCACCAAGAAGTCCCGCGTCGGCAAGCCGCCATTCGAGATGCGCCCGCCGACACCAACCGCAGACGAGCCCAAGAAGGGCGAGGACCTCATCGACATCATCGACAAGATGGTGAAGGAGAAGCCCGAGCCCAAGTCGCCCAGCGCGATGGGTTCGGATCTTCCCATTGCGCCGGGGCGTCCCGCCAACCAGCCCCCCGCGATCGACCTTCCCGATCCGAGTCGTCCGCAGAATCCGATCCTCACAAGCGGCGGTGGCGGCTGGATCTACGCCGACGGCAAGTGGGTCAAGGCCCGTGCCGGCATGGATGGTGAGATCGTCTCGCAGCAGAACCTTGTCACCCAGCGCGTCATCAAGATTCCCACCGGCCCGCTGCTGGCTGGCGCGGCGGACGTCAACATCATCCTCCGCCCTGGCGACGTGATCCGCGCTCCGATCCCCAAGACCGGCAACGTCTACATCTCCGGACAGGTCGGTCGTCCCGGCGTGTACAGCATTCCCAACGACGGCCGCCTCACCATCACCCGCGCGATCGCCGCGGCCTCCGGGCTGGGCAACATCGCCATTCCCGAGAAGGTGGACCTCACCCGCATGGTCGGCAACGACCGTCAGGCGACCATCTGCGTCAACTTCCGAGCTATCCAGGAGGGCACCCAGCCCGACTTCTACCTGAAAGCGGACGACCACATCAACGTCGGCACCAACTTCTGGGCGCAGCCCCTGGCCGTGTTCCGCAACGGCTTCCGGGCTTCGTATGGGTTCGGCTTCATTCTGGATCGCAACTTCCAGGGCGATGTGTTCGGTGCGGACCAAGCAATCGCCCGATGATTCTTGAGTAGCCCACCGCACTCCCGGAAGTGGTGGGCGGACAGTATTGGCCGTTTTATCGCCCCCTGGTTCTCAAACCCCGCCTCGGGGAGGCGATCACGTCGCCCCGGTGAACAACCGATCTTTCCCGGCGTATTCCCTCCGTTCGCCGCTGTTTCGCCCCACTTCTTAGAACCATTGCAGAGGAGCTCCGTCGTGTCGTCGGTCCCGGCTACCAGCACCAACCAGCATTCCACGCCCAAAGCGTCCGGGTCTGGTGCGCCTCCGGATCTGCTCGACATGCTCATGCGCCCACGCACCCTGATGATGTGCGTCGTGTTGCTGCTGGGAATCATCGCCCTGTTCTGGCGCTGGTTCGTGGCTCAGCATGAGAAGTCCTGGGGCAACGGCGATTGGTCGCACGCGTATCTGGTTCCGATCATTACCGGGTATCTGATCTGGCAGAACCGGCGCGCCATCGAGCGCAGCGAGTTCACCGTCTTCTGGCCCGGGCTGATCCCGATCTTCACGGGCATCTGGTCGTATGTCTACTTCATCGCAGGGATCCCCAACCATCTTGGTCAGGGGCTGGCGCTGGTGCTGGTGGTCTTCGGACTCTCGCTCCTGCTGCTGGGTCCTCGCGCGATGGAGCACTGCTTCACCGCGATCGCGTTCCTGGTCTTCGGCATCACCGTGCCGGAGATGATCATGAACCTGCTGACATATCCCTTGCAGGATTTGGCCGCGAGCGGGGGATATTTCATATTGAAGCTCATCGGCGTGAACGCGGATCTGGCTGGCAACGCCATCACGGTGTACGACCTGAAGACGGGCTCGCCGATTCCGCTGACCATTGCGGAGCAGTGCTCGGGCATGCGAACGGTCATTGCGTTCACCGCGCTGGGAACGGTGGTCGCGCTGGTCGGCACCCGGCTGTGGTGGAAGCGTGTGGTGCTCGTCGGTCTGGCGCCGGTGGTCGCCGTCGCGCTCAACGCCGCGCGCATCGCCACGCTCGGCTTGCTCTCGCAATACAACCCCAAGTTTTCCGAGGGCGAGGCGCACATGCTCATCGGCACGCTGCTGCTCGTGCCCGGCTTCCTGTTCTATCTCGGCGTTTTGTGGACTCTAAACAAAGCGGCGGCTGAGCCCTCCGGAACCGACGGGCCCAAGCCCCCGGCACCGGTGGCACGCCCGCGTGCGATGGTGAAGCCCGCATGAGCACATCCACCGCCACATCTGCCACGTCAGTCCCGCGCGACTCGCGTCGTCGCACGGGCGCGTTCATCGTGGGGGCCGCGATGCTCTTCCTGTCGGCAGGCGCGCTCTCGCTGGCCATTTCCTGGCTGAAGCTGTACTACGTCAAGGTGCCCATCAACGTTGATCTCAAGTGTGCGTCTGTGCCTTCCGAATCCGATCATTGGAAGCAGGAGGGGCCCGACCACGTCATGTCCGAGGCCACCCTCGAAACTCTCGGGACCCACAACTATGTGGATCGCACCTATGTCGAGCGCGATCCCAAGGACCCCAAGGCCCCGCGCGTGGTCATGTTCCACCTGGCGTATTACACCGGCGCGGTGGACACTGTTCCGCACGTTCCGGAGCGTTGCTTCGTTGCCGGCGGCGCGAGCATCACCGGTGGCCCGTTTGTGCTTCCCGTGCCACTGAGCAGCGAGAACTGGGTCGAGGACACCGCCGCCTCCGCGGACAACCGGGCCGCGCTGAACCAGAAGGACGCAACAATTTACACCGCCCGACTGGGGCCGACCTCGCGAGCCCCTGGCAACCGCGTTCGCCTGCCGCGCGGCATCGAGAATCTGGATATTCGCATCTCCGAGTACGCCCAAGGGTCGGACAAAAAAACCTACGCGGGCTATTTCTTCATTGCCAACGGCGCCCTCACCAGCAGCGCCCAGAACGTCCGCCTGCTCGCCTTCGATCTGCACAGCGATTACGCGTTCTATATGAAGGTGCAATTCTCCGCCATCAATATCAAGGGCCCGGAGGAGCTGGCGGAGATCGCAACGTCATTCCTCAACGACATGCTCCCCGATGTCATGCTCTGTGTTCCCGACTGGACGGATGTCGTCCGCGGCGACTACCCACCCGACAACCCGCGCCGCAAGCAGGCGCGGGCCACTCCCTGATCGCTCTCCCACGCTCTCACCCCTCAGTCCCCACGCCCGGAGCAGTTCGCTCCGGGCATGATCCCGACCCGAAGAAGGAAAGACCCGGATATGGCATCGAAAGTCAACACCAAGTTCGTCCTCATCGCTGGGTCGTTCATTGTCGTCGCCGTCATCGGCGTCGCCTTTGTCGGCCTGCGCATGATGAATGCCGGCGGTGAGCAGAACATCACCCGTGGCGACGAACTCATGAAGTCCGGCGAAATCCGCAAGGCCATCAACGAGTACGGCCGCGCCGTCAACAAGGACCGGGGCAACGCCCAGTGGATCCGCACCTGGCTCGCCGCCATCGAGAAGTACACGCCCACCACCCGCCAGCAGTATGACGACATGTATCGCCAGGAATACACCCCCGCGCTCCGCGCGCTCTGCGATGCCGATCGCACCAACGTCGAGCCGTTTAAGCGCGTTCTCGAGGAACGCCACCAGGCCATCCAACTCACCGGCGTTTCGCTGGCCGCGTGGGAGTCGCTGGTTCGCGATTTCGATGAACTCACAAAGGTGTATCGTGGCGATCAGAAGGGCCGCGATCTCCTTGGGCGCTACCGGGGCCTCGCCCGCGCCGGAATGCTCGTCTCCAACAACGATCTGGAGCAGCGTTTCGTCGAGGAGGGTGTGAAGGACTTGCGTGCCGCGCTGGCTGTTGATCCCGCGGATACCGAGTCGGTCATCGCTCTGGCCGCCATGCTCCGCACCCAGTCGCAAAAGGCCGACAAGGCCGGACGCAACGAAGACCGGGATCGGCTTGCCAAGGAGGCCACCGACGCCATCGCCGGATTCCTCCGCCAGAATCCGGATTCTCAACGCGTCAAGTTCTCCATTCTCGCCGATGAGATCAACGCCGCCGCCCGCAGCGGTCAGAAGAACATGACCTATATGGACGTGTTCAAGGCCAGCAAGGACAAGATTGCTGATCTGGTCGCCACCGTCACCGCCGCGCCCCCGGAGAAGGCCGATCCACTGGTCGCGGTTGCGATCGCCCCGTGGGCCTCGGTCACGCTCACCGACGGTCAGGCCGCCGTGGACGCAATGTTGGCCAACGTCCGCAGGGGCCACAATGATGATGCGGACTTTCTGCTCCGTTGGGCTCGTTACTGTCTGCAGGTGCAGAAGCCCGACCAGGCCATCGAGCTGGCCAAAGCGGTCGTCGCGCTTCCGGATAAGCCAATGTCGCTCTCCGGCGCGATGATGAACGGCTATCGCGCTCAGGGTGTGCGCACGCAGGCCGACGCATCGTTTGTCAGTTGGGAATCGGAGAAAGACGCCGACAAGAAGAAGGCCCTCGTCGCCACCATTCGCGCCCTTCGCACCGATCTCGCCTCCCGTACCGGCGAGACCGATCCGCAGGTGCTTTCCATCGATGGCCGCCTGGACTACATCTCCGGCAATCTCGCCGGGGCCCGCCAGACCATCTCCCGCTATAACGAGCTCACCACCCAGCGTCCCGACACCTCCATGCTCGCCATCGAGGCCGACCTCCTGGACAAGCTCAACCAGCGTGGCGCGGCCAAAGCCGTCTACAACCGCATTCTGGCGCTTGATCCACAGAACGTCCGCGTCCTGATCGCTCTCGGGCGACTGGAGGCGGACCAGCGAGACTTCAAATCCGCAGCGATCCACCTCGGCACCGCCAGCGAGATTCTGCCCAGCAACGCCGAGATCAAGCAGATGGCCAAGAACGCTCAGGATCTCGCCACCGAGCGATACGACGACCCGATCCTGGAATGTCTGAGCAACGCGATCAAACTCGGTTCGGGCATCACCGGCGACCAGCCCGCCGCAATCAAGAAACTTCGCGACTGTCTGAAAGACCACCCCGGTGACATTCGCCTCTCCTTCAAGCTCGCCGAATCGCTCGCCCTGACCAAGGATATCGAAGGCGCCAAGAAGGTTCTGGACGATTGCATCGCGGCGAATCCCAAGAACGAGCCCGCCAAGCAGTTCCGCACCCGACTGGACTCGGACCCGCTGGCACTCATGCTCGAGACCATCGATAAAGGTCAACTCAGCGAAACCCAGAAAAATCTCGGCCGCTGGGCGGCGTACATGCGCGTCGGTAAGCTCGAAGACGCAAAGAAGGCGCTCGCCGAGGCCGCCAAGTTGAGCCCAGATGATGGCGTCGTCATCGACGCGCAGTTCGAGGATGCGCTGTTCCGGCGCGATCAGGCCGCGATGGACGCCATCGCGATCCGGGCCCAGACACTGAACTTGGATCGAGTCGGTGGCCTGCTCTACAAAGCCCGTGCCCAGCTTGCTGCGGGAAAGGTCCACGACTCCATCGGCATGCTCCGCGAGGTGGTCTCCAAGGACAAGCTCAACCTGCTCGCGTGGCGAATGCTCGGCGTCGCGCTCTACGAGGACGGCAAGGCGGCACAGGCCGTGGATGCACTCTCCCACGCCATCGAGATCAAGCCCGACGATGTCCCCTCCGTCAACGCGTACATCCGCTCCAAGGTCGCCACCGACCAGCTTCCCGAGGCGTTGATCTTTGCCCGCAAGTGCGAGCTGTTCGCCTCCGGAGACGCCGACTTTATTGAGATGCTCCTGTCACTGGAGGCCAACGCCACCGGCGGCGATCGTCCCCGAGCCATCAACGCCCGCCGGCGCATCTATGAGAGCAACCCCACCAATCGTGGCAACTCCACCAAGCTCGCCTCCCTGCTGATCAACACCGACGCGCTCCCCGAGGCGGCCGACATCATCAAGAAACTTCGCGACTCCGATCCGGACGACATGGTCGCCGTCGAGCTGCACGCGGCGTGGCTGGGACGCAAGCAGGAAGTCTCGCAGGCCGTTGCCTTCCTCAGGGGCTTCCTTGAGAATCTCCCGGTTGCCAAGCGGACCGATGAGTTATATATCAACGTCTACCGCCTCCTGCTCCAGCTCGGCCAGCCCGCCGAGGCCAAGACGCTGCTCGAATCCGGTCGCGCCAATCAAGACCCGAAAAAGATGCTCATCGATCGCGAGCTGGGCGATTCGCTCTTCAATCAGTCCAGCTACGAAGAGTCCGCAGTCGCCTACCAGCGTGTGATCGATGGCAACTCCGAGGACTCCGGCTTCAACGTCCGCAAGCGTTTGATGGAGTGCTACCTCAAGCTCAAGAGCTTCCCCAAGTTCGATGCCGTGGTCGCCAAGCTTCCGCAGGCCGCGCAGACCGACACCACCATCCTGCTGCTCCAGGCCGAGGCCGCCGCGGGCCAGTCCGATCGCGCCCGGGCCATCAAGCTGTATGACCAGGCCGTCGCCGCCGATCCCAAAAACCCGATCGGTTTCATCAAGCGCGGCCAGTTCAAGCTCGATCTCTTCAAGAACGGCGAGACGGCCATGCTCAAGGATGCCGAGGCCGATCTGGGTCAGGCCATCCGCGTGGACGCCGGCAGCATCCCCGCGCGAGTGATCCTGTTCAACATCTACAAGCAGACCGGGCGCGACGAGCTGGCCATCAACATGCTCAAGGATGCGGTCTCGATCGATCCGTACAACGAGCCGCTCCGCCTCCGGCTTGTTGGTGCGTGCGAGGAGGTCAACCGCCTGACCGAAGCCGCGCAGGTTGCCGACGAGGCCGTCAAGCAGTTCCCCACCTCGCTGAACTGGAAGTTCAAGGCCGGGCAGGCGTTTGGTCGCGCCGGCAACTGGAACCAGGCCGTTGAGTATTTCGCAGCGGTCTGGCGGGAGCGCAAGGCCGCCGAATCCGCCGTCGCATACATCGAGGCCTTGTTGAACAAGGGCGACAACCTGACCGCTTTCAACGTCATCACTTCCATCACCAACGGCAAAGATATTGACCTGGAGAAGAACCTCCCCCTCCGCATGTTGCGGGCCCGCGTCAGCGCCAAGCAGGGTCAGACCGAGAAGGCCGCCCAGGACATCGCCTCCTCCTTCCCAATGGTGAAGCAGGATTCCTACGAGGACACCTCCATCTTCATCTCCGGCATGGCTGGTGTATACACGAAAACGACTGATCTCATCACCGCCCTCACAAGGATGGAATCCAGCCGCCCCTTCGTCGGCTACATGGCTCTGAAGTTCAACGAGATGCGCTCCCGCGAACCAAGCACCAAGGCCGCCGGCGTGGCAGGGCTCGAATCTCTTGCCAAGGGCGAGGTGGACAAACGCATCAGCGGTGCCGCTTGGTCCCTTCTCGGCACCCTCTCATATGCCGAAAACAACTACCCCCTCGCTCGCGAGCGATTCGAAAAGGGCATCGCTCTGGACCCGGCGAACATTGAGCTCAACAACAATCTCGCCTACGTACTGGCCGCCAAGCTCGACAAGGGGATAGACGCCATGCCCTTTGCCGAAAAGGCCGCCAAGGCCGCCCCCCAGAACTCGGGATTCCTAGACACCCTTGGCATCTGTCAACTCGCGGCGAAAGAGTACGTCAAGGCGGGAATCACTCTCAACAGTGCGCTTCTGGTGGCCGTCAACGACACCGAACGCATCCCTGTGTACATCCACATCGGTTGGCTCCGAATCAAGCAGGGCGACAAGATCGAGGCCCGGCGCGTCGCCAGCCAAGCACGTGAACTCATGTCCAAGCTCCCTAGCGCCCGGGAGAGCTATGCCCCCGACCTGCAGGAGCTGGATAAGTCCATTGATGGCAAGTAACCGTTTCGTCGATACCACATCCCGGCGCACCCGCGCCGGCTTCCCTTCGATCGTCCGATAACGGCCGGCCCCGCTCCGCGGCTCTCGCTGGCAAGGAACGTTCAATGTCCACTGCATCCTCCGTTCGACCATCCGCGGCCATGCTCCCATCCCGCGCCGCCGCGTCTGGCTCCGGTCCCGGCACGGGGGTCGCCATCGACCCCATTCGCCTGCTCAAGAAGTACTATCTGCTGCTGCTGATCGCGATGATCGCTGGCGCGCTGATCGGCGCGGCCGGTCAGCTCATCCTCGCCCGCGTTTGGCCGCAGTTCACATCCGCGGCCACCTTCGCGTGCTATCCGCCCACGGTTGATACCAAGACCATCTCCGGCAGCGAACTCTCGCAGGACGCCTTGAACCGATTCATGGGAAGCGAGATGGTCACCATGACCTCGCCCCCCGTGCTGAACCAGGTTCTGGACGAGGCCGATGTGCAGAACACCCGCTGGGCCCGCCAGTATTTCTACAAGGGCACGCTGCAGAAGCAGAACGCAGAGCCCGACCTGGAAAAAGCAATCTCCGCCCGTGTCGTCTCGCAGACCAATCTCATCCGTCTGTCGATGACCTGGCGCGATGCCGACGATGTCCGCATCATCGTCGATGCCGCCACCCGCATCTACCTCGCCAAGCTCCGCAGCGTTTCGTCGGCTCAGTCCGTCGGTCGTCGCGAAGTGCTGGGCACTCAGATCCAAACCCTCGACGGACAGATCAGCGACCTCAACAAGCGGCGCGATCGCTACCTCCAGGAAAACAAGGTCACCGATATCAACGCCGGTATCGCCGAAGAAGATATCAAGACCAAGGAACTCTCCGAGCGATTCGTCCAGACCATCTCCGCCGCCGCCAGCGTCAAGTCCCAGTATGACCACTACAAGACGCTGAAGGAAGAGAACAACATCGTCCAGTATCCGGACACCATCCGTGAGTCCGCCAACAAGGACTCGGTCATCAGCGATCTGGACCGTTCCATCTCCAACTATCGCACCGACTACGGTGCGCTCAAGCGTCAGGGGTACGGCGAGGAGCATCCCACCGTGGTGGCCGTCAAGCAGCGTATCGATGCCGCCAACCAGGAGCGTCAGGAAGCGTACGACAGAACGCTCCGCAAGCTCTTTGATGCTGAAGTGGAACAACTGCTCAGCCAGTCGATGGCTCTGCAGGCCACCCAGGATCAGGTCAAGCTTGAGCTCGAAAAAGTCTCGCAGCGGAAGCAGGACCTTACCAGACTCCGCATACTCCTCAAGGACATTGAAGACGAAGTGAAGGTCAAAACTGAGGATCGCGCCCTGCAGGAGCAGTCCCGCAAAACCCTTGAAACCCTGCTGACCGCCGTCGTCTTTGACCGCGTGCAGCTGGTCATCCCCGCCCAGCGCCCCGATGTCATGTCTTTCCCGCAGTGGAAGATCATGATCCCGCTGGGCATCGTGCTTATCACCGGCCTCACCGCCGGCCTCGTTGTGCTTCGTGAAGTGCTCGACCAGCGCGTCCGTGGCCCGGCCGACCTTGCCACCATGGCCCGCATCCGCGTCCTCGGTCTGGTCTCTGATGCCCAGGAAGACCCCGCGCGTCCCTCCAATCTTCCCACTGCTTTCCGCGATGCGCCCACCGGTGTCACCGCGGAATCCTTCCGCCTTCTTCGCGCACCCATCATCAAGGCGATGGACCAGAACGGACACAAGACGCTGCTCGTGCTCGCCGGCATGCCCGGCTCCGGCGCGACCACCGTTGCCACCAACCTCGGCCTCGCCTGTGCGGGTGCCGACGAGCGTGTGCTCATTATTGATGCCAACCTCCGCCGCCCCGGCGTGCAGAAGGCCTTCGGCCTCCCCGATGGCCCCGGCCTGGGCGATGTGCTCGCCGGCGCATGCACGCTCGACGCCGCGGTGCGCCCCACCAGCGCGGAGAATCTCTACGTCCTCACCGTCGGTTCCTCTTCTCACCGCCCGCTCCCCGAGCGGCTTGCCTCCGAGTCCCTCGGTCGCATGCTCAACGAGGCCCGCGGCAAGTTCGACCGCATCATCATGGACTCCGCGCCCGCCATCGTCTCCGGCGACGGCCTCTCCCTTGCCAACCGTGTGGACGCCGTCGCGCTTGTGGTTCGCGCCATGAGCGAAAAACGCGGCTTGGTCGCCCGTCTCCGCAATCAGCTCGGCGAGTGCCGCGGCGAGTTCCTGGGAGTCATCGTCAACGCCGTTCGCGCCTCCGCCGGCGGCTATCTCCGCGGCAACATCAAGGCCACCCACGAGTACCAGCACGGCTCCCAAGCCGCATAATCCGACGTGGCACGGGCTGACCAGCCCGTGTCTTCTCCGTGGCATGGGCCTTCCAGCCCATGCCTTCCTCCTCTACTCTTCCCACCCGTGGACCACCCCCCTTCCCAGATCCTTTCCCAACCCGCCGGACCCAACGGGTCCCGCGCTTCTCCGCGATCCTCGCAGACGCGCCACTCACTCGTCACCGGCGGCAGCGGCTTCATCGGATCCCATCTGGTCGCCAACCTCCTCTCCCGCGGCGACCACGTCACTGTGATCGACGACCTCTCCACCGGCCGTCGCACCAACCTTCCAGAAACCCACGAGCGCCTCCGCTTCTTGGAGGCCGACCTGGCCAGCGCGCTCGCCGCGTTCGGCCCCGGCGAACGCTTCGACGAGATCTACCACCTCGCCGCCGCCGTCGGCGTCAAGCTCATCGTCGAGAACCCCGCCCGCTGCATCCACACCAACATCGAGCTCACCTCGCGCCTCATCGAGTTTGCATTGTCTCACGGCACCGGCCCGGGCCCCGCGCCTACGCTAATCGCCTCCTCATCCGAGGTCTACGGCAAGGCCGACAAAACCCCCTTCTCCGAAGAGGACGATGTCGTCTACGGCCCCACCAGCCGAACCCGCTGGTCCTACGGCATGACCAAGGCGATTGACGAGTACCTCGCCCTGGACGCCTTCAAGCGTCTTGCGCTCCCCGTCGTGGTGGTTCGTTTCTTCAACACCACCGGCCCGCGTCAGGTCGGCTCGTATGGCATGGTTCTTCCGAGCTTCGTTGCTGCCGCGCTGGCTGGCGATGATCTTCAAATCTACGGAGACGGCCAGCAGTCTCGATGCTTTGTTGATGTCCGTGATGTCGCGGCCACACTCCCCAAGCTTGTCGCGCAGCCGCGCTGCCACGGGCGTGTTATGAATCTCGGCTCCGATGAATCTCTCAGCATCGAGCAGCTCGCCGACCTGGTCATCTCCACGCTTGGCTCGCGCTCGGGTAAGAAGTTCATCTCGTACGACTCCGCGTATTCCGCCGGCTTTGAGGATCTCCGCCGCCGCGTGCCCGATCTCACCCGCATCCGCACCGCCATCGGCTTCGCCCCAACCATCTCCCTTGAGCAGACCATCCGCGACATTGCCGCCGATATGTCCAGCACTCCCACCGTTCGCGTTTCGACCGTGAGCAGTGGGGGAGTCAGCGAAGCTGGGGGGGCGAAACGATGAACGACCCCACACTCCCGATCTCCGCCGCCATTGCCCCGCAGGGCGTTGCCGCGCCGCAGGCGGCCGAAATCTCCTCGCAACTCTCCGATCTCGCCCAGCAATCCGCGCAGATCAACGACCGACTACAAGCCCTCGCAAAGCAGATTCCGGCGCTCCCCATGCCCGCCAGCCGTCTGGACATCTTCCACGGCTACATGGGCATCTTCGTGGTCGCCTTTCTGGTCGCGTTGCTGGTCACGCCCTTGATGCGACGGCTCGCCATCTCGCAGGGCATCGTTGATCGCCCCAGCGAGGCCCGCAAGATTCACCGCGTGCCCATCGCCTATCTCGGCGGCGTCGCCGTCTACATCGGCATCCTCGCTGGCATCCTCTTCGCCTACACCGCGCCGCTGCACAACCTCATCTCCTTCCACGAGTCCACCAAAACAGATCACTCCGGCCTCCCCGGCGGCGTGCCGCTCTCGGTTCTCATCGGTATGACCGTCATCATGCTCGCCGGGCTGTGGGACGACGTCGTTGGCACCTACCCGCGCCTGAAGATCGCCTGGATGCTCATCGCCGCCGGCGCGCTCGCCACCGAGGATGTCGGCGTGAAGGTCGCTGCGGGCGTGCTGGTGCCCATCGCCAAGACTCTCGGCATTCACACGGTGATGCAGAACCTCGCCGCCGGGGGCACCGTTGAAACCGTCGCCTTCCACATCCCGCTCCCCATGTCCGTGCTCGGCTACACGAACATCAACGTAGACATCGTCTACTGGATCGGCACGGCGGTCATCGCCGTCTTCGTCCTCGGCGCGTGCAACGCCTCGAACCTGATCGATGGTCTGGACGGCCTCCTCACCGGCGTCACCACCATCGCCAACGCGGGCCTGCTGGTCATCGCTCTCGGCCTTGCCGTGCTCGATGACGGCCCGCGCGATGCCTCCCGCATCGTTCTCGGCCTCGCCGTGCTCGGCGCGTGCCTGGGCTTCCTGCCGCACAACTTCAACCCCGCAACCATATTTTTGGGCGATGCCGGCTCCCTCATGCTCGGCTACTGCACCATCGTGCTGGTGCTCATGCTGGGCGACACCGGCAAGACGCATCTGGTCCTGGCAGGTCTGATCATCTACGCGATTCCGATCATCGACACCACGCTCGCCATCGTCCGCCGCAAAATGTCCGGCCGAAAAATCTCCGACGCCGACGACCACCATCTGCACCACATGCTCAAGCGTGCCCTCGGCGTCAAGGGCGCGGTCTTCGTCCTCTACGGCATCGGCATCGGCTTCGCCTCGCTGGGCATCCTGCTCTCCGAGGGCCGCCAGCGCGTGGTCTATGCCTTGGTCTGCGTCTTCGCCGCGTTCATCGGTGTCATCGCCCTCAAAATCGGGCGCAAGGAACTGATGGAGCGGCAGATGCTCGAGGCCGAGGCAAAGCGGAATCGAGATGCCGGCCCCGGCGATCCCTCCGAACTGGCCCCGAAGTCCGCCGATTCCACGAAAATCCCCCATCAGGCCTGACCGGCGCGGCCGCTTATACTCCCGCCAATGCCCGCCTCCGCCTCATCTTCCACCCGTGTCATCGCCCTCATGAATCAAAAGGGTGGCGTTGGCAAAACCACGACCACGGTGAATCTCGCCGCGGGTATCGCTGAACTCGGCAAACGCGTCCTCGTCGTCGATCTGGACCCGCAGTCCCACGCCTCTCTCCACCTCGGCGTTGACCCCGCCACCTTCGCACCGCGGTCCGAAACCCGCGCCCGCTCCATCTACGACCTGCTCGCCGATCCCACGCTCGACGCCACTCCCGCGCTCCGTGTCATCAATCCAAATCTCTCCGTCCTCTCTGCCGAGACCGACCTCGCAGGTCTGGAAACCGAACTCTCCGACATCGAGCCCGCGCAGCGCACCACCCGCCTCCGCGCCGTGCTCGACAAGCTTGCTGGCAAGTTTGAGTACGTGCTCATCGACTGCCCCCCCTCGCTGGGCGTGCTCACGCTCAACGGCCTCGCCGCCGCCCGCGAAGTCCTGATTCCCATGCAGGCCCACTTCCTCGCGCTGCAAGGTGTGTCGAAGCTGCTGGAAACCGTTCAGCTTGTGGGCCGCACCGTGAACCCGCATCTCCGCGTCGCCGGCGTCGTTCTCTGCATGCACGATCCCGCCTCCAGCCATGTCAAGGAAGTCGTGCAGGACATGGTCTCGTTCTTCGAGCAGGCAAACGCCTCCGATGCCCCCGTTCCCTGGAAAGGCGCGAAGGTCTACCAGCCACCCGTCCGCCGCAACATCAAACTCGCCGAGTGCCCCTCTTTCGGTCAGACGATTTTTCAGTACGCCCCGTTCTGCCCCGGTGCTCTGGATTACAAGGCCCTCGCGGTCGCCCTCGACGCCGAGTGGAAGCCCGCGTCCGCTGCGACCACTCCCGCCCCGGCAGTCATTGCAACACCCTCTCCTGCCCCGATCGCCGCCGAGCCCAAGCCCGCTCCCGCCGTGACCACCCGCCGCTCGTCACGAAGTGCCCAATCCGCGGGCAAGTCCGCCGCTGAGACCGGGGTATGAGCGTCTCCCCGCGGTCTGCCGAAAAAGAACAACGCGGCCAATCCCACCTCGATCTGCTTCTCTCCCGCCACCGGCCCACCCTGCGTGTGCTGTTCTGGCTCTACGCCGCCCTCCTGTTCACCGCCACCCACTGGCCCGCACTCGAACTCAACGTTCCGATGATCGAGCGCCCCGACCTCTTCATCCACTTCGGTTGTTTCGGGAGTTGGTATATCGCCTTCTGGCTCGCCGCGTGGGTCGGCCCGCCGCTCCGCCTGCGCTCCGTTGCACTCTGCATTCCCATCGCCATCCTGTACGCCGGTTTCGACGAGGGCCTGCAAGCCATTCCCTTCGTCCGCCGCCACTGTGCCTGGGACGATTTCTTCGCAAACTGCGGCGGAATCCTCCTCGCTTCCACCCTCGCTCTCGCCATTACCCTCCTCTCCCGCCGCGCCGCTGCCAATCGCATCGCCCCCTGATCCGCGATACGCTCCGGCCCATGGCCTCGCATCACCCCCCCTCAACATCCCGCCGCTCCTTCCACGGCCCCAAGTGCTGGGTCGTCAGTACGCTCGCAGGCGCACTCATCGGCCTCCTGCTCGCCTCCTTTATCCAGCCCGCTGCGCCAAGTGCCGGCACGCACAGCTCCGTCGATGCGCCCATTGTCATCCAGACCAGTGCCGACGGCACCAAAGTCGAGCGCCTCCCCGACACCACCACGCGCCCCCTCTCCGCACTCCCCCTCGCCTCCCCACCTCACTCCTCCACTCCGCAACCCCTGATTTCCTCAACTGCAACAACTCCCTCACACGCCGCGCCGCCCCTCTGGCTCCTCCTCCCCTTCATCGCCTTGCTGGCCTCCATCGCGATCATGCCCTTCATCAGCGCTCCCTTCTGGCATCACCACTTCCCCGACTTCGCCTTCTTCCTCGGCGCACTCGTGCTCGCGTATTCCCTCGCCGCGCTCGGCGCCTCCGGCCGCCACGACATGCTGCACGCGGCCACCGAGTACTACGCCTTCATCGCCCTCGTCGGTGGCCTGTATGTCGCCTCCGGCGGCATCCTCATCGACATCCGCGATAAGGGCACGCCCCTGCGCAACACGTTGCTCCTGGGCGCGGGCTGCATACTCGCGAATCTCGTCGGCACCACCGGCGCAAGCGTCCTGCTCATCCGCCCCTTCATGCGCATGAACAAGGGCCGTCTGCGCCCCATCCACATCGTCTTCTTTATCCTCACCGTCTCCAACTGCGCCGGCTCGCTCACGCCGATCGGTGATCCGCCGCTCTATCTCGGTTTACTCAAGGGCGGGCCGTTCTGCTGGACGCGCCAGCACATGTGGCCCATGTGGCTGCTCGTGAACGGCCTGCTGCTGGCAATCTTCTTTGCCATCGACTTCCGCTTTGCCGCAAAGGAGCGCACCGCCC
>JBKJOD010000020.1:0-3113 GCA_046593245.1 Phycisphaerales bacterium | reverse complement strand
ATGGAGATGTCAATCGTCGCTCCCGGCTCGATGTTCGCGATCGACTGCGTGAAGATGTTCGGCCGCTCCTGCTCCAGCAAACTCGCCACGCGATTGCTCTGCTTGGCTTGCTCGTAGATCCGCCGCGCCTGCTGCCGTTCCTTCACCTCTCCCACGATCACCCGATCGCCGATCGTCATGGTCATCCTGTCCACGCCCGCCTTGTCGCTCAGCGGGAAGGTGTACACCGCCTCGATCTTGTCCGGGTTCGGGTTGTGATATTCCTGCACCACCGTCACCCGCGTGAACCGACCGCTGATCTCCGCCTTCACATCCGTGTGCTTCAGCGCGCATGGTCCGAGCGACTGCCCATCCTTGTCGAATGCATCCAGCCGCCCACCCTCAGGAGCCATCACAACATTGGACACCTGCGCATTGGTCTCCTTCACAAATCCGGACTTCCCGGTGAGCATGAACGGAACCAGCAGAGCAAGCACAATCGCGGCAGCGGCAAGCGGGAAATATCTGTTCACGGTGATTCTCCTGATCACCGCCAATGGCCGCTGCCGCTCGCGTGTCTCCGGCTTCGGCTCGATTCGGGCCAGCACTTCGCGATCCGGAGCTGCATTCTCCTGTGTTAACGCTGCCATCAGCCGATCGCGCCCCGCAGCCGCCTTCGCGGCGTTCGTCGCGTGCCACTCGCGCAGCAAGCCATCCAGCTCATCGCGCGGCGGTGGGGGGGGTGAAAACTCATCGTTTTGGTTGTGTGGTGTCTCGTTCATGGGGCAACGGATCCAAGTGCTGAAGCAAGGTGTGTTCTCGCGCGGGCAAGCAGCTTGTAGAAGCCGCTGCGTGAAATGCCCAGCGCCGATCCGGCCGCGCTCACGGGGTCCGGTTCCAGGTAGTACAAGTGAATCGCCAGTCGTTCCTCATCCGGCAACTCATCCAGCGCAACGGTCAGCCGAGAGAGCGCCTCCGCGTGTTCCGCGCCGTCCCGCGCCGGTTCGCTCCGCCTGGTCGGCGCGGTCGAACTTGTGGAACTCATGCCGTTCATCACAATCCGCTCCTGGGCCGCCGCCTGCTCGTGCTTGTTCCGCCGCGCCGCCGACCGTCGCTGCTCCGCACACACCAGCCGCGCGATCGCGTACAGCCACGGCCGAAGCGATTCGGTCCCCTGCGCCTCATGCAGCAGCCGGTACGCACGAATGAACGTCTCCTGCAACGCGTCGTCCGCGTCCGCTTCGGTGGGTAGATGTCGAACGCACAAGGCTCGAACGACGGCTGAATGCCGGTCGTAGATGCGGCCAAAGGCCGCGTGGCCGCCGCCGGTTGAGCCCGACGGCGCACCCGAAGCACCATTCCGTGCCGCCAGAGCGGCTTGGGCGTCGCGGGCGTCGTCGGTCATCGTGTGACTCATGGCCGGTGGGAGAGGGTCGTCTCGCCGGAATGCGAAAACTGCGGAACCCGTTGGAGAAGGTACCGAGAACCAAGCGGCAGGGTGAGTGAGTGGGAAGGGTGCAGAAAAGAACAAGGCGGGAGCGGGGCAACTACGCCCCGGCTCGCCTTAGTACAAACACTTCCCAAAAATGAAATCCCGGGTGTGACCGGTCAGTTCACACCCGGGGTTCGAGGACAGGTTATGCCCTCTCTCGCCTCTCTCTCACTCCAGTTGCTCCCTCGAGCCGGTCTCTCTCTCCATTCTCTCTCGCGCCTCTCTCTCTCCACCAAGCCCGAGGGGGCTCGTTGGTAAAGGCACTTTATGGAGGGCTCTACGGGCAACCAGAAAAGGCATGGCTAATCTACAAGTTCTGGGGAGTCTGTCAAGGGCATAATGCGTATTTCCCGAAAAGTCGTTAAAGATGGCCCAGATTGGCCATCGCGGACGTTCACGCCAGAATCGGCGAAATTATCGGCCAGTTCGGGCCATACTTGGTGGTTATCTGGTCGCTTGGTGTCGCTTGATCGCGCGTTTTCCACAAATGTCTACCTGCGCAAGGTTTGCGCCACTCCTGCTTTGAGACCAACGAAAAAGCCGCCCTGAACAGGCGGCTTCTCGAAAGTGGGCGCAGCAGGGCTCGAACCTGCGACCTCGGCTATGTGACAGCCGCGCTCTAGCCAACTGAGCTATGCGCCCCAAAGGCCCGCGGCCATCCGCGAAACCCAGCATAGCAGCATTCGCACCGTCAGTCACGCCGTGTAGGTGCCACTGTCACGGCACCATCGGCGGGGGCGCAGCCGTCTTTTTCATCACCGGCTTCTCGCTCGCCTGCACCGCCGCACGCAGCAACTCCGGCAGTGCATTCGCCGCATACGCGCGATACACCGGACCCGTGCGCACCACGATCATGTCTTTTTCGGAGATCGCAAACTCCAGCGTCTCAATCGGCCGCGCTGCCAGCGATCCGACCGCGATCGACCCAAGCACGTGATAGCCAGCGGGCGCATCGATCGTCGCCACCGGCCGCGGCAGCGGCTTCGCTTCCTCACCACTCGCGCTCCCCATCTGCGTCCCCGTCAGCATCACCAAGAGCGCAACCACATCGCGCTGTTCCCGCGCTGCCAGCGGCACATCCGCGTTCCCGGCGATCACCTGCACCCAGCGCCCATCGGTTCGCTTGAACGACTTCTCCGCACTCGTCGCCGCGATCGGCTTCACCAGCGAAATCGCAATCGTCCCGATATCCGATGGCGCTTCCCGCAGCGGATGTGCCCACACCACCGCGCCCGGATCAGCACCGATATCCCGCACGCTCGCCGCGTTGATGAGCACGGTGCGCTTCCCGCCAACCGAGCAATACAGCCGCGAAACCGCCGCATCCGCCGCCCCGCCCAGCGACAGTGTCACCGTGTCCGTGCTGATCTTCGGCTCCGTCGCTCCCGGCGCAATCGTCCGCCGATCCGCCTCGATGGTCACACTCCCCGTCGGCTTCTCCAGCCCGCTGTTCGCCGCCGCCACACCCGAATCCAGAAAGTCCGCGATGCTGATTTTGCCCAGTGCGCCCAGCAATCGCTGCACGGCCATCGGATCGGCCGGCGCCTGCACCGGCTCGCGCAGCGACCACTTCCCATCGATCTTGCCAATCACCAGCGGCTTGCCCTTCCCCTCGATCCGAATCCACGAAGCGTCCGGTGCG
>JBKJOD010000419.1:0-3434 GCA_046593245.1 Phycisphaerales bacterium | reverse complement strand
TGCATCTTGGCGCCGCCCAGATCCTCATCGGTCACCACCTGACCAACCGCGGCCTTCACCAGTGCCGGCCCCGCCAGATACAACCCCGACCCCTCCGTCATCAGCAGTGTGTCGCACAGCACCGGCAGATACCCGCCGCCCGCGACGCAGTATCCCATGATCGCCGCGATCTGTGGGATGCCCTCCGCGCTGATCACCGCGTTGTTGCGGAAGATGCGACCGAAGTCATCGGTGTCCGGAAACACATCCTCTTGCAAGGGCAGGAACACCCCCGCACTGTCCACCAGATACAGCAGCGGCAGCCGCGCCATCTGAGCGATCATCTGCGCCCGGATGATCTTCTTGCACGTCATCGGAAAGAACGCGCCTGCCTTCACCGTCGCGTCGTTGGCGATGATCATGCAGTCGCGCCCCTGCACGGGGCCGATCCCGGTGACCACGCCCGCCGCCGGCGCTCCGCCGTACTCCGTGTACATGCCATACGCGGACCAGAGTGCCAGCTCGACAAACTTGGATTCATCGTCCACCAGCTTGGCGATTCGTTCCCGCGCCGTCAGCCGTCCCTTTTCGTGCTGGCGATCAATCGCGCTCTTGCCGCCGCCCTTGCGGATGATCTGCTCGTCGATACGGAACAAATCGTTCCGCTGGCGAAGCGTCAGGTCGGCGAAGTCTTGAGTTGGTGCAGCGGCGGACGTTGACATGCGGGCCCTCACGAATTTGGTATGGTCCGGAGGGTATGTCCGAGCATGCGCTGGCATGGGCGGGCCGCCGATGCCACACGATCAAAGCGTCGTCAACGCCCGCCGCTGCAACACAACCCCCGCAATCAACCACAGCACGAGCGTGATTCCCCCGAGTATCGCCATATCCCCCAGCGCCCACTTCCCGCTCATCAGCATTCCGATTGGCCGGTAGTAGTGCAGAAAACTCAGGAACGCCACGTTCTTCGCCGGCTCCCACAGCAACTCAAGAAAGTTGATGAGCAGGGATCCGACCGAGAGCACCAGCACCGCCACCACGGCCCGCCCGCGCCGATCGCTCATCGCCGATGCCGCCATCGCCGCCGCGCCCACCAGCGCGTATACCAAACTGAGATTCGCCAGCACCATCAGCAGCTTGCCCCAGTGCGGCCGATATTCCGGGTTGATAAACTGCGCGCCGATGTAGCTCCCCCCATACACCGCCGCGAGCATGAGCAGCCCGCCCATCAGCCACGCGGCCGTTTCGCTGAGAAAGAGTTCGCGCCGCGAAATCGGCAGGCCCATGAGCATGTCGATCGAACCGCGCTCGATCTCCCCAGCCGGCACGCGCGTGCAGGTGATGATCGCCTGCGCCAGCAGCAGAATCATCACCACCGGGTGCGACCACGCGATCGAGAACGCGATGTCCGCGATCCCGCCGCCCGTGGAATCCACCCCGAGCATTACATTCCGCATCTGCATGAACCCCGGCGGCATGGCCCGCTGAATGATCCTCGCCTGAAACTGCGGCAGCGCGTATGCCAGCAGACCCGAGATGGTCGCGAGCAGCACGGCGCAGAGCAGCGTGGTCGGAAGGGTTTCACGCAACGCGCGGCGAACAAGACCGATGTTGATCATGCTCGGCCTCCCGCTACGGGTGGTCCGGTTCTCCGAACCGGATCCCTGTCTGTCTCCGGGTCTTTCTCACCACCTTCGCCCACATTCGCCTTCTGGTAATATTGCCGAAACAGCGTCTCCAGGTCGGGGCGCGCGATCGAGATGTCGTCGATCGGCTTGTGTGCCAGCCACGCCAGAAGCGTTTCCATCGGTCCGCCGAAATGCGCCGACCACGCTTCGGGCGAACGCTCGATCACGCGCAACGTCTCCAACCCGTTCTCCGGCGGCATCACGCCCGGCTTCCAACGAATTGTCACAACATGCCCCGCCTGCCGCCGCAGATCGCAGAGCGATCCATCAAACACGATCTTTCCCTCGCGCACGATCGCGAGCCGATCGCAGAGCCGTTCCACTTCGCTGAGGGTGTGGCTGGAGAAGAAAACTGTGCGCCCGCCCGCCGCCGCGCGGCGCAAGTAATTCAGCAGCCGATCCTGCATCAACGGGTCCAGCCCGCTGGACGGCTCATCCAGAATCAGTAGCCGCGGCTCATGCGCCATCGCCAGAATCAGCCCGAGCTTCTGCCGCATGCCCTTGGACATCCGGCGCGTCTTGACGGACAAATCCAGCTCGAACATCTCCGCCAGCTTCCGCCCGACCGGGATCAGATCTCGACCGCGCACGTTCCCGAACAGCCGCAGCGCCGAGTTCCCATCCAGCCACGGCCACAGCCGCAGATCACCCGGCACATACCCCACATCCTGCTTGATCGCCCGCGTCTCCCCCCAGCACTCGCGCCCGAATATTGTGGCGCGCCCGTCGGTCGATCGCAGGAACCCCAGCAGCACGCGAATCGTCGTCGTCTTCCCCGCGCCGTTGGGTCCCAGAAATCCAAACAGCGTTCCATCTGGAACGCTGAGCGAGACCTTCTCAATGCCGCGACGCGGGCCGTAGCGATACGTCAGGGCTTCGATGTGGATCGGTGTCATGCATTGGCCGCACACGTCAGACCAGACGCGCGGCTCATGCCAGCATACGACCCTGCCGCGCGATTGTTCTTATTCTGTGCCGTCCATTTCGAGGGCATCGTGATCCATCGCGGCGTGCCGAATCCGCAGCACTCGAACCGAGCCATCCTCCAGCACTCGGTAGAACACGGTGTGATTGGGAAAGCCCGCGACAGGTAGAGCCCGAATGCCGACGAGTGTGGGATTCATCACCTCGCGAGGATGTCCGGTCCCCGGATTGTCACTGACCGAAACAATCGCGGCCGTCACTCCAGCAAGGAATCGCCGCGCCGCGTCCGGACTTTCTCGTCCGATGTACTCGGCATATTCGTCCGCATCCATCTGCGCCGCCAGTCGAATCTCGACTCTGCGTTTCAAGTGCCCCTCGCCTTCTTCAGGCGAGATTCAAGCTCTGCGAGCCGCCTCGTAAGCCAACCGTCGTCGAATGGTTCTCCCGGTCCAGATGCTTCGCCCTCGATCAGAGCCAACTCCAGTTTCGCCTGCGCGGCACGCTTGTAGTCCTCGCGGATCAAGTAGCGCACATACTCGCTCGCGTTCTCAAAGCCGCCCGCAGCCATCCGGTCGCGCATTGCGTCCCGAATCTTGGTCGGCATGGAGATGTTCACGTTGGTGGTGGTATTGGCAATTGTGCTCATGCGAAGTACTCCAGAGGAAATTATCGTACATTCAATGCCATTGAATAGCAAGGATCGTTTTGACGTCCCGGAAGTCCATATTCTGCCGATGTTTGGGAAGTTATCCACAAGTAGACCCCAAACACTTGACCACATGTTCGGTCTCTGGTACAGTCCCCTCACTCCGGCTCGCGACCTGCGCCGCCCCGGATTCGAGG
>JBKJOD010000296.1:0-3319 GCA_046593245.1 Phycisphaerales bacterium | reverse complement strand
GGACGTCGGGTCTCGCTTGCGCGAGATGGCCAAGAGCGCGGGGTTCCAGGGTGTGCTGCTGGATGTGGTGGTGACGCGGCTCACACTGCCGTCGATCAAGCCGACGTTTGTGTTCGACCCCGCGGCGACGGCTGGCTCGCAGGATGCAGCGGCGGCGACGGTGATCGCGCCGCCGGTGACGTATCCCGAGGGCGAAGTTGTGTATCGGCGCGGCGATGTGCTGTCGGCGGAGCAACTGGAAGCGACGCGGCAGGCGATCACCGCCGAGCAGCGCAAGCAGTCGTTCGGCGCGATGGTCGGTTCACGCGCGGCGGTGATGGGGATGGTTGCGGCGATTGCGGCGGCGATGTTGGGCTACGCGGTGTTGTTCGTGCCGAGGATTCGCCGGAATCCGTGGCGGATGGGGGCGCTCGCGGCGGTGTTGGGATTGCTTGCGATCGGCGCGATCGTGGCGAGTTCGTTGTATCCGGGGCTGGTGGCGATCGCGGCGACGGGGCCGACGGTGTTCTGCGCCGTGGCACTCTGCATCGCGTACAGCCAGCGGATCGCGCTGGCGTTTGGTGCGCTGCACGGGTTGCTCGTGTGTGCTGCGCTGGATCTGCCGATCGGGCACTTCGCGGTGCTGGTGGCGGGCGTGGGCGCCGCGGTCTGGCAACTCAAGGAAATCCGGGATCGGGACACGCTGATCCGTACCGGTGTAGTGGTAGGGATTGCCTTGGCGGCAGCGACGATGCTGGTGAACTTGGTGCAGCTCCCCGCGACCGCACCCGCGATCCAGCAGGCGGTGAAGGACGCGATGTTCGCCGGCTCTGCGGGCTTGGGCGTTGCGATGCTCATGCTCTTCGTGCTGCCCACCATGGAAAAGAGTTTCTCGATCACCACCGGACTGACGCTCATCGAGCTGCGCGATCCGAAGCACCCGCTGCTGCGACAACTCCAGCAGCGTGCCCCGGGCACATACAACCACTCGCTCACACTCGGCGCGCTCGGCGAGGCGGCGGCGGACGCGATCGGGGCGGATGGATTGCTCACGTATGTCGGCGCGCTGTATCACGACATCGGGAAGATGAACAAGCCCGATTATTTCGTGGAGAATCAGCAGCCCGGCTTCAACCGGCACGACAAGCTCTCGCCGGCGATGTCGCTGCTGATTATCGTCGGGCATGTGAAGGATGGGCTGGAACTGGCGAGAGAGTTCAACCTGCCGCGATCGCTTTGGCATTTCATCGAGAGCCACCACGGCACGACGCTGGTGGAGTATTTCTTCCATCGGGCCAAGCGTCGGGCGGAGACGCTGTGGAAGGCCGGCGGCGAGATCAGCGGGGAAGAGGACGACGGCCCGACGGAGATGGAGTATCGGTATCCGGGGCCGCGCCCGAGGACCAAGGAAGCCGCGATCGTGATGATCTGCGACGCCGTGGAGAGCGCGGCCCGCGCCATGGCGGACCCGACGCCCAGCCGCATCGACACGCTGGTGCGGGCGATCGCAACCAAGCGATTGATGGATGGCCAGTTCGACGAGTGCGATCTGACGCTGCGCGACCTGAACAAGATCGTCGAGGCGGTCAGCCGCACGCTTGCGAGCATCTACCACGGGCGCATCGCGTATCCGGGCGATGAGCCGCGCGGATCGGGACCGAAGACGGTGGTGCCGGTGGCGGGGACGATCGGGGATCGGAATGGGAATGGGAGTAGTGTTTCGACGGAGACGAAACCGCGGGAGAGAGTTCGGACGTGATGGGTTTGACTCGGGAAGTAGTGTGCGTGGTTTTGCAAACCTATCATTGTGGAAATGTCTCCGAGTGCAGAGGACATCCAGCGGGTGACGCAAAGCATTGTGCGGGAGTTTCACCCGAGCAAGGTCGTACTGTTTGGATCACGCACGTACGGCACGGCGCGTGCGGACTCGGATGTGGACCTGCTCGTAGTGCTTCCGTTTGATGGTTCTCCGATCGCGATGATGTCGGAGATGCTGGCGCATGCATATGGCGCGATGTCGCGCCCGTTCGCCGTGGAAGTGCATCCCCGGCGTCCGCTTCAGAGCGGGTGCGATCCGGACCCGGTCATGCGTGATGCGCTTGAAAAAGGCATTGTGTTGTACGAGGCTGCAGCATGAACGCGGGCATGCTGGGGTGGCCGTTGAATGTCGAAGCCGATCGGCTCAGCGCATTTGGAATGAGAGGCGGCCCCCGTCTGGACGCGGTGGGGTTTCATGCGCAATAATGCAGAGGTAAGTTCATAAAGGACTGAGATGGCGATACCGTCTGTGCGGGACACTCACTTTAGAGTCTCCCTCGACGAGCCTACGCAACTCAGTCGAGTGGTCGATTCCGAGCGGATTTTCCCGGCGTGTTCTCGTCATACGTCACGATCGCCCGTGAGTTGGTATCCCGGGCCAAGCCCGAAGGCCGTGATGAACAACGCATCCACGATCAGTGCTATCTCAACCGGTGTCGCGTTTGAGACAGTCCAGCAGGATTGATCGTTCTGCTTTCGTCCGCGGGGGAACACGCGGGTGCTGAGTTGAAGATGTCCTTGGGCGATGAGCAGCGCGGCGATGTCAACCTCTTGCTTGCACAGGTTGATCTGATCGCCTTGGATCTGGATGACAAAGTTCTGGTTCGAGTTCAAGCCATGGAAACTGACCCAACTCGAATCATCGCCTGATTGTCCGTTTGCCTCAACCAGTGCGGTGATGGCGTCCGTCGCTGTGGGATATTCGGGGCTCGGGAATCGAACTTTACCGAGCACTTGCGGACGTTTGGTGAACCAGTCACGGATTCCCATATCGGGCGTTGCTCCTCCGGGTTAGGCGCGAGGCCGCCGCTTGCGAGCGCCTCGCGCGTGCCCGTTGAGTGTTTCCAGCGCAGCAATATGCAGATACGAGATAAACGTCCACTTCTCCGACTCGGGGAGCGCAACGAACAGCTTCGATTTCAAGATCGCCACCATCTCCGGATTCGTGACGCGATAGGACGCGCCGTTGCTCAGGCAGATGCGGAACGGCTCGAAGGGCTCTTGATGCAGCATCTCGCGTATGGCGTCAATAGTCATGCGGAATAATAGGATGCGTGCGGAGAAGAGGCGATTCTCATGCTGCCTCTGGCGTGCCTGCTTTCGGGTAATAGTGGTCTCTCAGCACCTCAATCCAGTCCTGTAACCCAGCCACCGCGATGAAACGCCTGCGCACGGTTTCGGCATCTGGGTGGTGGGCCGCAAATCGAATCCCGAACTTGCGCATGGTCTTGCCGGCGCGGTCCTCGCCGTTGATGCTGACGCTGAGGCGGAAGTGCTCTTCCAGCACGGCGCGCTGCTCGGC
>JBKJOD010000037.1:0-3830 GCA_046593245.1 Phycisphaerales bacterium | reverse complement strand
TGGGCCTCTCGGTGTTTGTGCTGCTCACATTCACGATGGTGGTTGAGCGCCGCGCCTGGGCGAAGTGGATGGCACTCGCCGCGTTCGGCGCGGTCTGTGTGCAGGGTGTGCTTGGCGGCGCGCGGGTGATCGAGAACTCCACCGTCAAGGCGATGGCCCACGGCATCTTCGCGCAGCTGACATTCGGGCTGGTCGTCGCGCTCGCGGTGGCGCTCTCGGATCGCTACCGCTCGCTCACGCCGAACCAGAAACTTCTCGAGCCCGCGCTCGCCCGACGCATCAAGTTCCTCTGCACGCTGACGCTGCACTCGCTCCTGCTGCAACTCTTCCTTGGCGCGTGGTATCGCCACTTCCATTCCAAGCACGTTCTCTACACACACATCGCGTTCAGCATTCTTGTGCTGATCGCCGCGACCGTCGCGGGGTTCACCCTCAGCAGTGAAAAAGCCCGCCAGAACATCGTCGGCACGGTCACGGCTCGCTTCGGGCTTGCACTCGCCACCGTCGCCTGCCTCCAGTTCCTGCTCGGCTGGGTTGTTTTCGGCGTGGCCGGGCTGCATCCGGATCCAGCATCCATCGCACAAGCCATCACGCGAACCGCCCATCAGGCGAACGGCGGCATCCTCGTCGCGCTCGCCGCGGCGTGCTATATCTGGGGCCGCCGGCTCGGGCGGGCCGGTTCCACTGCTCCAAGCACTTCTCCCGCAACCGCCTGATCGCATATCCGAACAGTTCAGGGGTCGCGCTCCGCACATTCGAGCAATTTCGGACCTGCAAGCATTCGTTTCTGCTGCAATATCCAAGCCCTGCCGATCGTTCTTCTCTCAGAACCGATCGTCCCCAGTCCTATCCCGCCGGAGCCCGCGACATGCAGCCCAGCGACCCCACCACTGCTCCAAGCTCACCCCCGAACCAGATTGTCGATCCGCCCGAGCAATCTGCCCCCACCAACGCTTGGCGTGCCCGCGCTTCTGCATCCCTGAATCCCATCAAGCCCGCCGCGTGGGGGTATGACCAAGCCCGCCACCTCCTCAGCCGCGCGGGCTTCGGCGGCACCCCAGCGCAGGTCAGCACTCTGGTGAAGTGGGGCCCGGAGAAGAGCGTCGATCACCTTCTGAACTTCGATCCGATTCCCTTCGACGAGGTCAAACCCACGACCTTCGACAAGGACATCATGCGGCCGTACAACAACGAGGAACGCGGCGAGATCGCCAAGGCCCGGCGCATGGGCGATGAGGAGGCCGTCACCCGCCTCCGCGCCAAGCGTCAGGAGGCCGAACGCACCGACCGTCAGCAGATGCGCGATGTGCAGCACTGGTGGCTGAAGCGCATGATCGAGACGCCGCGCCCGCTCGAAGAGAAGATGACCCTCTTCTGGCACGGCCACTTTGCCACGTCCTACCGGTCGATCGAAGACTCGTACCACATGTTCATGCAGAACCAGCTCTTCCGCAAGCACGCCGTGGGCAGCTACGCGAAGCTGATGTTCGACATCATTCGCGATCCCGCGATGCTGAAGTATCTGAACAACGACGAGAGCCGCAAGGGCAAGCCCAACGAGAATCTCGCCCGTGAGATCATGGAGCTTTTCTCCCTCGGTGTCGGCAACTACTCGGAGAAGGACATCAAGGAAGGCGCCCGCGCCCTCACCGGCTACACCTTCGAGGATGACGAGTTCACCTTCCAGAAGAACAACCACGACACCGGGATGAAGAACATTCTCGGTGCCAGCGGCGCGTTGGATGGCGACGAGTTTGTCAAGGCGATCCTCGCCCAGCCCGCCTGCTCCAAGTACATGACCCGCAAGCTGTATCGCTTCTTCGCGCTGGACTTCCCCACCGGCCGCAAGGATCTGGACCAGTCGGTCTCCGCCGTGCTCACATCCCTCGAGTCCACGCTCATCTCCAGCCGCTACGAGATCAAGCCCGTCTTGCGTCGCCTCTTCCTGAGCGAGCACTTCTACCAGCCACAGGTCGTCACCGAGCAGATCAAGTCGCCCACCCAGCTCGTCGTCGGCACCGTGCGTTCGCTCAACACCCCCGCCCGCGATCTGGGCGTGCTCTCGGATGCCATGAACATGATGGGTCAGAACATCTTCTTCCCACCAAGCGTGAAGGGGTGGGATGGTGGCCGCTCCTGGATCAACACCGCCACGCTCTTCATCCGCCAGAACATCTCCTGCTTCCTTCTCACCGGCCGCACTCCCAATGGCTTCGACGCTCTGGCGAAGCAGGAAACCTTCAACCCAATGCCGCTTCTGGACCAGATGGGCCTCTCCGCCTCATCCTCACCCGAGGAGATCGCCGACGGCATCCTCAAGTTCACGATTGGCCGCTCCGAGCCACACAACCGAGATGTGCTGGTGGACGTCCTAAAACGCGCCGGTGGATCCGTTACCGCCGATACGCTTACCCGAGTTTTCCTCCTGGTCACGGCCATGCCCGAGTATCAACTCTGTTAGTCCCAGGATTTGTGCCGATCACTCCCCCGTTGCAGGCCCGCTTTCCTTCGCGATCAAGGACACGCACCATGACCTCGTTTGATCTGAACAACCCCAGCGCATTCACGCGCCGCTCGTTCCTCGGGCGCGGCATGGTCATGGCCTCCGCCGTAAGCTCCGTGCCGTACTTCGTGCAGAAGTCCGCCGCGGCTCTCATGCCCGAACTCGGCATGACCAGCACACCCGGCATGCCCGAGGACCACATCCTCGTGGTCGTGCAACTCGCCGGCGGCAACGACGGATTGAACACCGTCATCCCGTTCCGCGATTCCAACTACTACAAGGCCCGCGCCGGCATCGGCATCGCAGAGGGCAAGGTGCTCAAGCTCGGCAAGGATGCCAACGTCGGCCTTCATCCCGGTCTCGCAGGGTTCAAGGAGATGTACGACGCGGGCATGCTCTCGGTCGTGCAGGGCGTCGGCTATCCGAACCCCAATCGCTCGCACTTCAAGAGCATGGACATCTGGCAGACCGCCGACACCAACGCTACTGGCAACGGCTGGCTTGGCCGCTACTTTGATAACGACTGCTGCGGCTTCGATGTCTCCGGTAAGCCCACGCCCGAGCCGATGGCCGGCATCGCCGTCGGCAAGGAAGCCCCGCTCGCTATGCAGGGCCACATCAGCAAGCCCATCGGCTTTGAGTCCAGCGAGCTTTTCCAATGGCTCGGCAAGGGCGTCGATCCCAAGCTCGTTCCCGCGTATGACCAGATCAACAACCGCGGCGTCTCCGGCGATGCCGACGCGGGCTCCAACTCCGGCTTCCTGATGCGTACCGCGATGGATGCCCAGGTCGCCAGCGACCAGATCCGCAAGGCCGTCGCGCAGCGCCCGCTCGTGCAGTATCCTGGCAGCGACCTCTCGCGGCAGCTCCAGATGGTCGGCAGCATGATCCGCGCCGGGCTCAAGACCCGCGTGTATTACGTCACCCTCGGTGGCTTTGACACCCACGCCGGGCAGGGCGGCGAGAACGGTCGCCACGCCCAGCTCATGCAACAGGTGGGCTCTTCGCTCAAGGCCTTCTACGACGATCTCAAGAAACAGGGCAACGACACCCG
Organism: Phycisphaerales bacterium; assembly: GCA_046593245.1. GTDB lineage: Bacteria > Planctomycetota > Phycisphaerae > Phycisphaerales > UBA1924 > UBA4658. The sequence goes on along the minus strand of JBKJOD010000037.1, from coordinate 273 downwards.
CGTGCTCACCGTCACCTTCTCCGAGTTCGGCCGGCGCGTGCAGCAGAACGCCTCCGGCGGCACCGACCACGGCGCGGCCGCCCCAATGTTCCTCATGGGCCCGATGGTTCGCTCCGGCGTCATCGGCAACCACCCCTCGCTCACCGACCTGGATGCGGGCGACCTGAAATACCAGATCGACTTCCGCTCCGTCTACGCGGGCGTGCTCGAGGGCTGGCTGAAGGCCGACAGCAAGAAGATTCTGGAAGCGACGTACAAGCCGGTCTCGGTCAT
>JBKJOD010000125.1:0-4228 GCA_046593245.1 Phycisphaerales bacterium | reverse complement strand
CAGCGCCCGGAACCGCTGGTCCGACAGCACGCGGCAGACCGCGCTCGCCACGAACGGCAGAAAACTCAGCTTCTCCCCGCTCGCCGCCGCCAGCTTCTTCCGCAGATGATCCAGCGGAGCCACATCCGCCTCATCCATCACATTGAAGTGCACCGCCTGATTCACCGACTCGCGCAGCCGATTCGCAATCGTCCGCCGCACCCCGCGGAACGGAACTCGGATCGCATCCTGGCTCGATGGAGACGCAACTGGTTCGCGCCGCGCCGGCGCCGGTGCCGGTCGACTCGCCGGAGCCGCTGTGTTCACGCGAGCAGACGACTGTCGATCCTCGACCACAGCCGAATGCGGCTGACTCAAATCATTCGGCGCAACCGGTTTGTGCCCGGCTCTCGCCGTCGGCGCGGCCGTCCGCGATCCAGACGTGCCCATCGCCGTCCGCACATCCTTTTCCAGCACCCGCCCACCAATCCCCGACCCCGCGATCCCGTCAATATCCACACCCATATCCCGCGCCAGCCGCCGCACCGCCGGCGTCGCCAACGCCTTCCCCGCCTCTGCGGTAATCCCCGCGAGCGCACCGCCCATCTTCCCCACCACCGTCCCCGCATCCTCCTGCTCCGCCGCCGGTGCCGCTGCAGGTGTTGGCGCATGCTTCCCGTTCGTCGATCCTCCCCCACCGCTCGCCGCAGCCGCCGCCTTCACTGGCGCGGCCACCTTCGCCTCGGGCTTGGTCTCAACAGCCGCTCCACCCTCCGCCACATACGACACCAGCGCATCCCCAACCTTACAAATCTCCCCTTCCTTCCCATGCAGCGCGGCGATCACCCCCGCACGCGGTGACGGCACCTCCACCAGTGCCTTGTCCGTCTCCATCTCCGCCAAAATGTCATGCTCCGCCACCTTCTGTCCGACCGACACCCGCCACTTGATCAGTTCAGCTTCATGCACACCCTCTCCCAGATCGGGAAGGATGAAGTCGTTCGGATTGCTGGACGTCTTGGAATGCGACATTGGCGGTTCCCGATAAATCAGTGCGCGGCGATATCCCCGTGAGCATCCACAGGATACGCCATCGCCCGCCAACTTTGTGACCAGATTCGCCCCCGGACTTCACCGGGAAATGCGTGCAGTCCCTGTCACTTACCCGTCATTTCCGCAGCAAGCCCCTCCGCCCCATACACCGTCCTGATCGCCTCAATCAACCCCCGACTATCCACCGCCACCGATCTCCCAGTCGCGTCGTTGTACACGAAGTTCCCGACCAGCGACCCAAGGTTCCCGTCAAAGATCAGCCCGACCACCTCGCCGCGCGTGTTCACCACCGGCGAACCAGAGTTGCCGCCGATGATGTCCGCCGTACACATGAAGTTGAACGGTGTCTCCCCGTGCAGCTTCTCCTTCGCCTTGATCCACGACTCCGGCAGTGCGAACCCTTCCTGCCCCTTGCGCTCCGCCGCACGCTGATACACGCCCTTCATCATCGTGAACGCCGGAGTCGTTTCGCCCGCATCCGTGAATCCCTTCACCTGCCCGAACGAGAGCCGCAGCGTGAACGTCGCATCCGGATACACCGTGTCCCCCAGCGCCGCAAACCGCGCCGCACCCACCTTCGCATACGCAGCCCGCAGCGGCGACTCCACCGTGTCCTCATACCGCTTCCGCAATGATCGCGACTCCGGGTCCAGCATCTTCGCCAGCAGAATCATCGGATCCTTCGATCCCGCAACACCCTTCGCCCCATCCGCCGCCAGCATCTTCCGCGCCGCCGGATCGCGCAGTGTGCATCCCTTCACCAGTTCCTCCGCCCGCGCTCGGGGCGACTTCCCGCCCAGCATCGCCACCACCGTCGGATCTTCTGACCCCAACCGCTCCGCACACCGCTGCATCGTCTGCGTCAAAAAGTAAATCTCCAGCGCATCGTAAATCGGTTCCGGCGAGTACAACTCCAGATACAACGAGTCCAGGTGCGCATCCCCATAGTCCGCCAGCCGCTGATCGCTCGGCTTGGGCAGTTCCGCCGCCAGCCGCACCAGCGTGGTCGCGTGGCTCATCATCCGTGAAGCCCCGTATCCCCCCATCACCTTGTCGATCAGCGTGCGCCGCTCGACAAAGCTCTGCTCCTCCCTCTTGATCGCCGCGATATCCGCCCACGCGCTCCCCCAGAGCTTCTGCTTCACCTCATCGCCCGCAATCTGCCCGCGCAGCGCATCCTCATCCTTCTTCTTCCCATCCATCAGCACAGGATCCAGCAACCCATCAAGCTGTCCATTCACCGCCTTGCGCGAGTTCGCCACCCCGAACAGATCATCCCGCACGATCCGTGCGTTCTCCGCGCTCCGCCCCGCAAACCCCTGATCCTTGATCTCGCGCCGCCAATACTCCCCCATCCGCCGCGGCAGCTCCACATCCCGCGCGATCTTCAGATGCTCATACGTGTTCAGCCGCTCCGTCTTCCCTGGATGCCCGCACACAAACACCAGTTCATTCTCCGCCGCCCCGCTCGGTGACCACTTCAGAAAATGCTCCGCGTGCAGCGGCTTCCCATTCTCATAAATCCGGAAGAAGCAGCAATCCAGATCGTACCGCGGAAACTCGAAGTTGTCCGTGTCACCGCCATAGAACGCGATCGCCTCCTCCGGTGCGAACACCAGCCGGATATCCGTGTACGCCTTGTACTGATACAGGTGATACTTCGCCCCGCCATACAACGTCACCACCTCGCTCTTGAGCTTCGTGGATTCCTTCGACTTCGCCTCGATCCCCGCGATCGCTTCCCGCCGCGCCTTCCCCGCATCCGCCGCGCTCATCCCCTCCTTCACCGCGCCCATCACCTGCACCGTCACATCCTCAATCTGCCACAGCACGTTCAGCTCCAGATCCGGACACGCCAGCTCCTCTGCCCGCTCCTTCGCGTAAAACCCCGTCTCCAGAAGGTTCTTCTCCGGAGTGCTCAGCTTCAGCAGCATGTCCGACCCGACATGGTGATTCGTCATCACCAGCCCATCCGCCGACACCAGCGACCCAGACCCGCCCGTCTGAAACCGCACGCACGACTTCTGCAAGTGCTCCATCCACTCCGGCGTCGCGGTGAACTTGTACTTCTCCTGCAACTGCTTCACCGGCGGCGCATTCAGCAGCCACATCCCCTCATCCGCCCGCGCTCCCGCCGCGAACATCGTCCCTGAAAATGCCAGAATCATCGCCGTTCGGATCATGCGTGGGTATGCCATATCCCTCACGATAGCAGTCGATTTTCCATCCCCCAAACCGGCAGGATGGCTGAATCAGGCCATTCCAGACTGTCAGAATTTGCGCTCATCCAGAGTTCATGCGGCCTGCCGTACATACAGTCGCGAAGTATGGGGAGCGTGCGGGGATTCGCACGATCAATCTTGACGTTTCACATTTCTCTCAAGGAAGGGATATATCTATGGCAGACCAGTTCTCAACACGCACGAATACCACCACCGGCTCCAGCGGCAAGCTCATCGCCATCGCTGTGGGCATCGGTCTCCTCGTCGGCGCGGGCATCGTCACCCCCTTCGCCCTCAACTACCGCAGCAACCTTCAAAAGACCCAGCTCGCCGTCGTCGAGCAGGCCGCGCTTGCCGAAAAGAACAAGCAGGAAGCCGTCGCCCTCGAAAAACAACGCGGCGAGCTCCGTGAGAATCTCGGCCAGGCCGAAAAAACCATCGGCACCCTCCGCGATGATCTCACCGCCCGCGGCACCGCGCTCGACGCTCTCCAGCAGATCAGCACCAACCAGGCCAAGGAAGTCGAGTCCCTCCGCGCCGATGTCACCAAGAAGGCCGCCGCGATGACCGACCTGCAGACCCGCCTCCAGACCGCCCGCACCGAGGTTGAAACCTCCACGCAGCAAAACGCCGAGCTCAACGCCCGCATCAACACCCTGCGCGTCGAGGTCTCGCGTATGAGCGAGACCGTCCAGACCCAGGGCGTTGAAATCGCCCATCTTGTTGAAGCTGTCAAGACCGAACAAGAAGCCAAGACCGTCGCCCTCGCCCAAGCCGCGCAGCAGCAGCAGCGCGCCGAAGTCGCCGAGGTGAAGGTTGTCGCCACCACGCAAGACCTCATGGCCCTCGCACCTGTCCGCATCGAGGAGCGACACTCCACCAAAACCGGCCGCAAGATCGCCGAGAAATCCGGCGTCCCCTTCGGTGCCCTCTTCGACGGCCTCGGCGACCTCTTCACCGGCGCAGGCGAAGCC
>JBKJOD010000230.1:0-8886 GCA_046593245.1 Phycisphaerales bacterium | reverse complement strand
TCGAGCGTCGCGCTGATGATGATCGGCGGTGTGAACTATCTCACCGGCCAGCTCATGGACATGGAGCGGCTGACGGAGGCCGGGCACCGCGCTGGCGCGATCGTCGGCTGGGACCTCGCCCACGCCGCGGGAAACGTGCCGCTGAACCTGCACGATTGGAACGCCGACTTCGCCTGCTGGTGCTCGTACAAGTACCTGAACTCCGGACCCGGCGCGGTCGCGGGGTGCTTCATCCATGAGAAACACTCGAAGAACACCGCGGGCTTCGGCGAGCGCGATGCACTCAGGCGGTTCGCGGGCTGGTGGGGGAACGATCCGAAGACGCGCTTCGTGATGGGGCCGGAGTTCGTGCCCGTTGGCAGCGCGGATGCGTGGTCGCTCTCGAACCCGCCGGTGCTGGCGATCGCGCCAGTTCGGGTTTCGCTGGGACTTTTCGATGAGGTCGGAATGCCCGCGCTGCGGGCCAAGAGCGAGAAGATGACGGGATACCTGCGCGGGCTCATTCACGCCCTCCCGGGCGTGGAGAAGATGGTGGACATCACCACGCCGCGCGAGCAGGAGTCGCACGGATGCCAGCTCTCGCTGGCCGTGCGAGAAAGGCCCAAAGTGCTGCACAAGGCGCTCGGAGCCGATGGCGTGGTCTGCGATTTCCGCGAGCCGAGCGTGATCCGCATCGCGCCGGTGCCGCTGTACAACACGTTTCATGACTGCTGGCGATTTGCGGAGATACTCAAGCGGCATGTGGTGGGTGCACACGCGGGAGGAACACGCTGATGCCCGCAGGTGATGGCAAGAGCGTTACGATCATCGGCGCCGGCCTGGCGGGCTCACTGCTGGCGTGCTATCTCGCCAAGCTCGGGTTTCGCGTGGCGGTGTACGAACGCCGTGCCGACCCTCGCGCGGCGGGCTATATCGGCGGACGCTCCATCAATCTCGCGCTCTCCGCGCGCGGGCTCTGGGGGCTTGCAGGGATCGGGCTGGAGAAGGATGTCCTGTCGCACGCGATCCCGATGAAGGGGCGCATGATGCACCCGGCCTCGCTGCCCGCGGAGGGCGGAGAGTTGCCATTCCAGCCGTATTCGCACGACTCGAAGGATGCGATCAACTCCATCTCACGCGGCGGGCTGAATCTTGCGCTTATCCACGCAGCGGCGCAACACGAGGGTGTGTCGTTCCACTTCGATCATCGCTGTCTGGACATCGACACCGACGCGTGTGCGGCGACCTTTCAGCACGAGCAGTCGGGCGTGATCGGCGAGGGGCCGATCGTTCGGGTTCAGAGCGATCTGATTGTCGGCGCGGATGGGGCGTTCAGTCCGGTGCGCGGGCGATTGCAGAAGAACGATCGGTTTGAGTATTCGCAGACATATCTCTCGCACGGGTACAAGGAACTGCATATTCCGCCGGCCTCGGGTGGCGTGGTGGACGGCTTTGCGTCCACCACGTCGGGCTCGCAGCACACCCAACGTGGCGGAGCCCAGAGCGGCTCCACCACGGCACCCAGCAAGTGGAATGGGTACGCACTCGATCCAAACGCCCTGCACATCTGGCCGCGCGGCAGCGCGATGATGATCGCGTTGCCAAATCCGGACAAGTCGTTCACCTGCACACTTTTCTGGCCCTTCGATGGTGAGCACTCGTTTGCGAATCTACAAACCGCTGCGCAGGTGCGGGCGTTCTTCAGGGAGCAATACCCGGACGCTGTGCCGCTGATGCCGACGCTGGAAGAGGACTTCCTGAAGAACCCGACAAGTTCGCTCGTCACAGTGCGCTGCTGGCCGTGGGTGCAGAACGCGCGCAGCGGAAAGGCCGTCATTCTCGCTGGAGATGCGGCCCACGCAATCGTGCCGTTCTTCGGTCAGGGCATGAACGCGGCGTTCGAGGATGTCCGCGTGCTGGCCGAGTGTCTGGAGAAGCACGCAGGACGCGGCGAATCCTGGATGCAACACGCGGCGGATGACTACCAGAAGCTCCGCAAGCCCAACGCGGACGCGATCGCGCGAATGGCTCTGGATAACTTCATCGAAATGCGCGACAAGGTCGGGTCAAGGGCGTTTCTCTGGAAGAAGAAGGCCGAGCACTTCCTGCACGACCTTGCACCCAGCACGCTGATGCCGAAGTATCACCTCGTGAGCTTCACGACGGTACCGTATGCGGAAGCCCTGCAACGGGGCGCACGCATAGATCGCGTGCTACGGCTGTGTGTGCTTCTGATTGCATTGCTGATCGCAGGAACGCTCGCTGCGCTCGGTTTCCCGACGTGGGCGCTGCTCGCAGGCGTGCTGATCGCGGGGGGTATCGTGTGGGATCAGTGGAAGGTGCGAGACGATACACGCGTGTAGCTCGCCTGATTACTTCTTCGGCGTCACTGCTGGCGCATCAGGCGGCATGGGGTCGGCGGGCTTGGCATCCGACGGTTTCGTCTCGCTCGGCTTTGCAACACTCGGCTTTGAATCTACGGATGTTTCCTGCTTCGGCTTGGGCGGATTCTTGGCGCGGGCGGCCCTGTCGGCGTCGATGATCTGCTTGAGCTTTGCTTCCGTCAGCGCATCATCCGGGGCGATCGGGAAGCCCTGATAGCGCACGATGCCATCGGAGCTGATAACCAGCACGTGCGGGATACCGCTGATACCGATCTCTTTGTTGGTACGGTTGTGGCCGTCGCGAGCCACGGGATACTTGATGGCCGCGCCGCGCAGGTCGTAGAAGTTATTGACGGCGCTCTTGCTCTCGGCAGTAAGGCCGATGATGACCAGATCATCCTTGAACTTCTCCTGCCATTGCTCCATCTCTGGAATGATCTGGCGGCAGGGGCCGCACCAGGTGGCCCAGAAGTCCACGAGAATTGTCTTCCCCGTCATCTCCGGCTTTGCGGAGAGCCACTCCTCAACTTCGAGCTTGGGGGCCTGCTTGTTGCGAAAGTCGCTCGTGGCGAAGAGGTTCTTGGGCGGTGTTGATGGATAACCGCTCGACGCTGCCGCTGCGCCTGGCTTGTTTGCAGGCGCAGCGGGCTCCGCGTGCGGGTCCGGCTTTGCGAATGACGGCTTCTCCGCGGGCTGCGCGAGTGACAGGGAAGCGGTCGTTGCGAGCGCGAGGAACGATGGCAGGAAACGAATCATCGGAGTTCCTTTTCTACAAGCAATGTCAGGCCGCGCTAGGGTGCCAGATGGTCTTCATCTCGACGAAGGGCTCGATCCACCACGGGCTTTCGCACGCGGTGGAATCGTAAAAATCAACCGACTGTGCGGCCTTCTTCGAGGGCTGAGCGCCCTTCGTGGAAATCTCGCGCACGGTGACGCGTTTGATGTTCTCTGCCGCGCCTTCGCGAAGGGTCTGACGCTGCTCCGCCGTGACCCCCGCGGCATGGATCGCATCGATATCGCGATGCCCCGCCATGACAGGGAGCAACTCGGCACGATCGCCGGTGAGCAAATTCACAACGCCCGCGGGCAGATCGCTGGTGGCAAAGACCTCACCGAGAATGACTGTGGCGAGCGAGGCACCAGGCGTGCCGCCGCCAACCACCACAGCGGTATTGCCCGCACAGATGACAGGCGCGAGCAGCGAGATCAACCCGAGCAGACCGGGCTCATCGGGCGCGATGATGCCGACCACACCAGTTGGCTCGGGCACCGTGAAGTTGTAGTACGGACCGGCGACTTGGTTGTTGCAGCCGAGCACCTGAGCGTACTTGTCCGCCCAGCCAGCGAATGCGACGAGACGGTCGATCGCGGATGTCACTTCCTTCTGTGCGTTCGCCGGCGTGGCACCGCCGATCCGGATCGCGAGGGCGAACTCATCGCGCTTGCCTTCCATCATCTCCGCCATGCGATATAGAATCTGAGAACGCAGATACGTGGTCGCATCGCGCCAGCCGGTGAGCGCCTTGCGAGCGGCGGTCGTGGCATCGCGCAGATCCTTGCGGCTGGCGCGGCACATGTGCGCGTACACACGCCCCTTGGCATCCTGCGCGGCGAACGTCCGCCCGCTCTCAGAGCGAGGAAACTTGCCGTCGATGAACAGCTTGTAGGTCTTGGCGACTTCGAGGCGTTCGGGCATGCCGAATGATACGCGGCGTGAAAGCAAGCGGGTATTGGAGAGAGCCGCCTACGCAGGGCAATCGCATTATCCGGTTCCGAGGACTTTGAGCAGGTAGTCATGATCCCAGCCGGCGGTCTTGGACTTGGCCTTGATGCCGGCCTTGACGGTCTTCTCCTTTTTGAGCAGGTTGAGGGCGATGCGTCTGAGCCGGGAGAAGTTTTCCGCGGCGTGGCCCTCGCGGATCCTGCACTGGTCTTCGTTGAAGCCCACGTCCAGGGTCCAGTGCAGGCCGTTCTCCACACCCCAGTGGGCGCGGCAGGCCCGGGCCGCGACTTCGGCCTTGCGGGTGTTGAGGCTGGTGATGTAGTAATGCTTGTGGATGGTGGCGGTCTCGCCGATCGTGCGTTCACGCACGACCATCACGATGCAGCGCAGACCCCGCCAATCCGACGACGCCTTGATGAGCCAGGGCACGTCCCAGGTGATGATCGTGCGCCGCTTCTCGATCCGTCCGTGGCCCTTCTCCACCTCTGTGCGCTCGTCGTGCGCACGCTTGCCCCAGCCGCGTGACTCGGCGCCCTCGAAGACCTTCTTGACGTCCGCATGGAGTTCGGGCTGGTTGGCCTTGACCTGGAGTATGTAGTCCCCGCCCTGAGCGATGATCTGCTCGGCGATGGCTTTCTGGCAGCCAATGGCGTCGATGGTGACGGTCAGTCCTTTGATGTCGAGCATGGCCAGAAGCTTGGGAATGGCGGTGATCTCGTTGGTCTTGGAGTCCACCGTGAGTTGCCCGAAGACCACGCGATTGTCCGCGGCCCAGGCGCTGATCATGTGGATCGCCGCTTTGTCGGCGGCGGTGTCGAAGCTCCGCCGCAGCGTCTTGCCGTCGATGGCGACCACGCCGACGATCACGCCCGCCAGGGCGGAGACCCACGCCTGGAAGCAGCGCTCGAAGCGGTCGGGGTCGATCATCGCGAACACCCGCCCGAAGGTGTCGTGGCTGGGGATGCCGTGGGGCAGAGCCAGGAACGTCTCCAGCCACTTGAGCTTCGAGTTGCCGAAGAGTTCCACGTCCACCCAGCTCTCGGCCCCGCACACCACCGCGCACACCGCGATGGCGACCATGTCGCTGAGCAGGTGCCGCTTGCCGTGTTCGCTCCTTGAGTCCGGGATCTCCGAGAAGAACGCCGCGATCGAGTTGGCCATCCTGGCCCTCCTTGTCCGGGCGACTCATTCGCCCGCTTCAAAGATCGATCAGTTCACCTCCTGTTCGTCGATAATGCGATAGCCCTGGCCGCCTACGGATGCCTGACTGTCGGATCACTTGGGGGACGGGAGGTTTCCGGGCTGAACTGGCTCGACTATCGCGAACTCCACGGTGACATCGGCGGAGACGCTTACCTCACCCGCCTCAACGGGGGTCGCCGTGGCCATCGCCTCCATCGTGCCGCGCAGCATCGCGTCATGCGGCATGTTGTAGCGATACGGGCGTGCCTGTACGCCGCCGGTGGTCGCCTGCATCACGCGCCCGAGTGAGATGCCCAGCGCATCGGCCATGGCCTGCGCCTTGGCCTTTGCGTCGGCTGTCGCTTTGCGAATCGCGTCGCGCTTCGCGTCCGCGTCATTCTTGAGTGAAAATGAGATGCCCATGACCTGATTGGCACCGGCCGCGACCGCCGCATCGACGATCTTGCCGACCTTGCCCACCTCGGATGTGCGTGCAAGCACGGAGTTTGAGGCGCGATACCCGATGATTCGCGGCGTGGAAGACCGTGCGTTGTTCCGCTCCTGTTCATACTCGGGGTAGAGCGAAAGTCCTTGCGTCTGCGTGACCAGACCGGGGAGTTTGGTCTCCTTGACGGCGGAGATAACGCGCTCCATCTGGCGGTTCAGCGTGTCCTGCGCTTCCTCGGAGGTCTTGCCGGTGGCCTGCACGCCAAAGGAGACCTCGGCCTGATCCGGAGTACGGGCTTCGCTCGCCGCACCGGTCGCGGAGATCGTGGGGATCGGTGTGGGCGCAGCGTGGGGCTGCCCCAGCGAGCGCGATGAGCATACGAGCGTGACACAGAGGACGATCGCGCCAAGGGCAAATGTGCTGCGAGACAAACACCTGAATGATTTGAACTGCATAGTGGCTCCTTCGGTTGGGTGCACGGAACTCAGGTCAGAAGATATTCAAACTCGATCTCATCGTGCAAGGGGATGCCGTTCATACCGATCAACGGGATGGTCGGTTTGGTTGCTCGGGCACGATCCATCGCGCCGCGATGCACCGCGACCATCCGCCAGCCGCGTTTCTGATAAAAACCGATGGCGCGGAGGTTGTCGTTGGTCGTGGTCAGGAAGACGCGATGACACCCGGCCAACCGCGCAGCCGCCACACATGCTTCCAGCAGCATCGCACCCACGCCGGCATTCTCGAGCGTGCTGGAAAGCGTGATGACCTCGCACGGGCCGCCTGCCAACGGAGGCGTAAAGGTCGCCAAACCAACCCGCTGCGAATCACTCCAGGCGATCAACGAGGGCAGCGCATCCGCCTGATGCCAGACCCCGAGCGAACTGATCACAACATCGCCCCAGTTGCGTACAAGTTCGTCACGCACCCAGTCACGATCGTGTTCGGTGCTTGATCGAATGCTGTATACCGGGTTGGAAATGTGTTGGCCGACGTCGGGCATGGTTGCTGCGCCTGTTGCCCATCGTACCTGTGCCGCTCAGTTGCAGCATGTTCCGGGGTGTTTCGTGTCAGGCGTGCGACACTACAAGAAAAAAGAGCACTTATTGCCCCGACACCGACGGCGAAGACCGTGCCGTGACCACCGGTTTTGTTGGTGGCCCCTTTTCGCGGGCCGTGGGCGTGATCGGCTTGTGTAAAAGGTGCGTTGGCTTGCGTGTGAATACGAAAACCGCACCACCCAGCAACATGATCGCGAGACAGCCCAACAGCCAGTTCAACGCTGCAGAGGGCTTGTCGTCGGTAAGAAATCGGTACAGCGTAAAGAAACAGAGCCCGCTCAACGTCAACAGTTTGAGCGTGGCGGAATATCGTCCAAGGCGCGTGAGCACGCGTGGCATGCGGTGACGAAGCGGGCCAAAAGCGATCCACAGCGAGACAGCGAGTGTGAACAGCCCGCCGACTTCCAGCCAGTGAACACGAACGAATGTGGTGAGCGGGTGGAGGTCCATGCCGTGCTGAGAGAAATCGTACGCGGGTCATGGGGACCCGCGCACCCGCTACACGCCGGCTCTTCGGCTCATGTGCCAGTTGTGCCAGCCCATGCTGACCAGCAGCCGAACGCCGTATCCAAGCACCGCGAGCGTCGCCGCCTGATCGACAACCAGCCATATCGACGGTGCGCGAGGCCCCTGCCAGGATGGGAGAGTGGAGGCGGCGAAGAACACCGCATAAAAGCCAGCGAATAAGAAAGCAAACAACGCGGCAAGCATCCACAACCCGCGTTCTTCCTGCCACTTAGAGCCTGTTTCAGAACAGTAGTTGAAGTGACTTGAGCCGAGAGCAGACGAGGAGTGCGGCGGCGAGTTCGTGGAAGGCCTGGAAGTGTTCACCCCAGCGTTCGTAGCAGAGCCGGAGGCGTCGGAAGTGGCTGAAGCACGCGAGGGTCCGTTCGATGACGTACCGCAGCACGCCCAGCCCGCTGCCGTGTGTGTCGTCGGCGCGCGGGGCCAGCAGGCTGTCGATGTGCATTCCCTTGACCAGCGCGATCATCTCTTTGGTCCCGTACGCGCGATCGCCGATGATCGCCTCCGGGTTGCGGCGTGGACGCCCACTCGGGCCTTGCACCGCGGGACGCGCCTCCAGCAGCGCGGGGAGTTGCTGCTGGTCGGGAACATTGGCCGGCGTGGTCTGCACGACCAGCGGGTTGCCCTCTGCGTCGCTCAGCACATGGCGTTTGCAGCCCTGTTTGCCGCGGTCCGTCGGGTTCGGACCGGCATGGCCCCCCCTTTGACCGCACGCACCGACTGCGAATCCACCACGACATGCTGGAGGTCGATCCCGCCCTCCTTCCCGAGTCGGTTGAGCAATCGTCGATGCACCTCGGGCCATACCCCCGCGTCGGTCCACTCGCTGAAGCGCCGCCAGCACGAGCTGCCGCTGACCCCGAAGGCGTCGGTAGGCACCGCCTGCCAGGGCACGCCGAAGCGGAGCACGAAGATGATGCCCCGTAACGCCTTCTTGTTGTCCACAGGCGGCCGGCCCGTCTGAGCCCGTGAGGGCGGGGGCAACAACGGCTCGATCTCGTCCCACAACGCTTCCGGGAGCAGCTCCGCTGCCATGCTCGTGCCTCCTTGCACTTGTGACAACCGCTCCGTTCATCGGCCCATACTCACGTTCTGAAACAGTCTCTTAGTCATGCTACCGGCCCCGGCACCCAGAAAGACCAGCATGAAAAAAACCAGCCCCCCGCCGAGTTTCATCGCCATACATGCCACTAGCCCGACCAAACCCACAAGCATCCCGATGGCAACGAACCTCGCGTGGAAGTTAATGCGCTCCCGCGCGATGACCCATCGACTGAACACCGGCGGATTCCTCGGCATCACAGATTCACATACGCCCGCAACCCCTGTATCCCACCCTCGCGCCCGAACCCAGATTCCTTGAATCCGCCGAACGGTGAGGCCGCGTCGAACTTGTTGTAGGTGTTCAGCCAGACCACGCCCGCCTCCAGTTTACGGGCGATCTCGAAGATCTTGCTGCCCTTGTCCGTCCACACGCCCGCGGCCAAGCCGTACGGCGTGTTGTTGGCTCGCGTGATCGCTTCCTCGGGGGTGCGGAACGTGAGCACCGAGAGCACCGGGCCGAAGATCTCTTCGCGGGCGATG
>JBKJOD010000014.1:0-10892 GCA_046593245.1 Phycisphaerales bacterium | reverse complement strand
AGACCAACTGATTTCCTTCGCGCTCGCGCCACCAAAGTCGTGCCACCGACTTTTGCCGCTCTGGGCAAACGTCGGTGCAGTCCACCAGTCGCGCCGATCAAACCCCCGAATCTCTGCTCACCGAAGACCGTGCCACCGATTCTCGCCGCCCTGGGCGAGTATCGGTGCAGTCCCCCGGAACCCCATCTCAATCCGCCGACTCTCTCCTCAACCAGATACGCCCACAATCCACAGCCCCACTCACCGCATCACCGTATCCATCTGCTTCTTCTCCGCCGCCGAGGCCCCCTCCACCGGAATCTCCTTGATCATGTTGTCGATGATCGCGTCCGTCGTCACCTGGTCCGCCTCCGCATTGAAGTTCGTCAGAATCCGGTGCCGCAGCACCGGCTTGGCGATCTCGCGGATGTGGTCCGGAGTGACATGGAACGAGCCCGTCAGAATCGCCCGCGCCTTCGCCGCCAATATCAAATACTCACTCGCCCGCGGCCCCGCTCCCCAGCCCACATAACTCTTCACCAGCTTCGGCCGCTCAATCCCGCCCTCCATCGGCTCCCCGATCCGCGTCGCGCGCACCAGCCGAATCGCGTATCGAATCACATGATCCGCCACCGGGCACGTCCGCACCAGGTCCTGCACCGCGAGAATCTCCTGCGCCGTCAGCACCGGCTCCGGAACCCCGCGCTTCCCGGATGTCGTGCGCCGCACGATTTCCATTTCATCATCCGCGCTCGGATAGGAGATGCGCACATTAAACATGAACCGATCCAACTGCGCCTCGGGCAACGGATACGTGCCCTCCTGCTCGATCGGGTTCTGCGTCGCCAGCACAAAGAACGGCTGCGGCAGCTTGTGCTGCATCCCGCCCACCGTCACCTGGTGCTCCTGCATCGCCTCCAGCAGCGCCGCCTGCGTCTTCGGCGGCGTCCGGTTGATCTCATCCGCCAGAATCACGTTCGCAAAGATCGGCCCCTTCACGAACCGCAACTCGCGCACCCCCGTCGCCTTGTCCTCCTCGATCACCTCCGTGCCCGTGATGTCCGAGGGCATCAGGTCCGGCGTGAACTGGATGCGCGAGAACCCCAGCGAGAGCGTCTTCGAGATCGTCGAGATCAGCAGCGTCTTGGCCAGTCCCGGCACGCCCTCCACCAGCGCATGCCCGCGGCAGAACATCGCCATCAGCAACTGGTCCACCACCGGGTCCTGCCCGACGATCACCTTGTGGATCTGCTCGCGCACCCGGTCATACGCCGCGCGAACCTGCGCCACCGCCTGTTGCGGATCAGTCGCGGCGATCGGAGCGGGAGACTGTGCAAGCGGATCGGGCATGGGAACTCCTCAAAGATGGCGCGTGTCGATGGTAGACGATCGGTCAGAACTCTACCGGGCCTTCGCACTTCCGCTGCAACAGTCTCGAGGCAAATGGATATCGGAAGCAGCATGGGGTGGAAACCCATTGCCACAACGCAAAAACACGATCGCCCGGGAGGGTGTCCTGCTCCCGGGCGATCGCGCATTGGAGGTGGTCGTTTGTATCGGCCGCCGCGCCCGGTCAGGACTTGGGCTCATCCTTCTTCGGAGCCGGAACGGGAATTGTGTTCCGCTGCTCCATCATCCGTTGCATCATCTCTTCCATCTTCTTCATGCGCTCATCCATGACGCGGTTGAGGTCCATCATGTGCTGCCCCGCCGCGCCGCCCATGGCCTGCTCGCGCAGTCGGTCACGTTCCGCGAGTTCTTGCAATCGTTTGGCCATCTCCTCCTGCTGGTCCGCGCCCGCTCGCCCCCAGAACGTGATGGACTTGCTCGGTTGTCCCGGCGCGCCGGGCACCGTGGCGACAAACGGGTGGCGGCTGCCCCCCAAGCCCCAGCTCGCCGCCGCGCCCGGATCATTGGGATCACCCGCAATCGCGACCGCCGAGGGCGAACTCGCCGACGCGGCGATCGAGTTGATCTTCGCGCCCTCGAGCTTCTGCTCGTCGTACTTCTCAACCGTGATGGTCACGGTCTTCTTCACGCCCCGATGGATGACATCCAGCGCGATGCTCTTCCCCGGCTCCGTCTCGCGTAGCGACTTGCGCACCAGCTCCGGCGAAGCCGGCGGCTTGCCGTTGATCGCCACCACGATGTCATATGGCTCCAGCCCGGCCTGCGCCGCCGCGAGCCCCTCGTACACCGCGCTGATCAGCGTCGTCTCGTTCTCCTTCAGTCCCAGGTGCCCGCGCAGCGAGGAGTCCGGTTCGACCAGTTGCACGCCGACCATGACCTTGGGCACATCCATGCTCATGTGCACGGTGCGATCACCCGGATTGGCGAAGGTGATCCGCCCGCCGCGCGTGGTCAGGCCGCCCAGGGAACCGGGCGTATTGGGAAACGTCACGGGGCCGGCGCGGACAATCGGTTCCGAGCCGGGCACCGCCGTCTCGAAGATGGACTCGCCCTTCTCGTCGTTGATCCGCACCGATCCGTCCTTCTGGATGATGCGATTCGCGGGGACCGGCGTGCCGTCCACATCGGCGGAGACCTTGCCGTCTTTGCTGCTCACCGAGATGGTGCGCCCGTCCACCGACTGCGTCATCGACCACGTGGAGGAAACCGACGTGAAGGAGTGGATCGGTGTCGGCGGCTCCGGCGGAGTCGCGGGCGCGACCACCGCGCCCTGGCCCAGCGCGGTTCCGGCCAGTGCCAACGCGGCGGAGGCGGACCAACATGCGTGTGCAATACGAGAGGTGTGCATCATGACTCGGACTCCCTTGAACTATGCGGCCGTCTCGGGCCGCGGTGGTCGGACACCACTTGGATGGTTGCTGAAAACAAACGTGCGAACTGCTGCGTTACTCGGTCCGCCCGGCACGACCGGAGATGTTCACCTTCACCGGGATCAACTTGCCGGTCTCGTCCTGCGCGAAGCGGAGAAGATTGTCCACGCGGGCGCGTTCGACGAACTGCCTCACATAGACGACCTCGTAGCCCTGACCCGTCGTCGCGGGCGAAGATTCCAAGAGAACGGGCACTTCGGCGATAAACCGCCCGTCGCGCTTGCCCTGGTCGCGGTAGAGCTGCAGCGCATCGTCGGAGGAATCGACCTTGAAGTAGCCGGCCGGAATGCCCGCGACGCTTGCGCTGCCGGGGTTCTTGCCGCCGCCGAGGGTGTACTGGCCGCCGTTCATGCCCAGCCACGCGAGCGCGATCGCGGCCGCCGCGGCCCAGCCGCCGTACTGGCGAATGCGATATGCAGGGGAAGTCGGCTGTGCGCGGTGCAGGAAGGCGTCCGCCGCGTCGCGCGAGGGAAGATCGACGCGGTCCGCGGCGTGCAGCGCGACGCCGACGGCCAGCGAGAGCGACTGATGATCGCGCTGCGCCTGCGCGAGATGTTTCCACGCGCCGGGCGACCGCTCGGCGAGCGCGCCGAACGCGCTCCAGTCCGACTGCGTCGCCTCGCCATCGGCGATGCGGCTGATGAGCAAGTCGATCTGCTCATCGGGAGTGGGTGTGGAGAGGTTGTTGGTGTTGGTACTCATGGTCGGGTTCCTCCAGGGCGCGCCGATGGGGCGCGAGCCGGTTCATCACTCTCACTGTCTTCATCCACCGCTTTCGGTCCGAGCCCCGCCTGCACGGCCCGTTCGCGGAGCATCTTGCGGGCCCGCGCGATCCGGGTTTCGATCGTCGTGTCGGGCAGGCCCATGACATCGCCGATCTGCTTGTACGACATGTCCTGCACACACTTGAGCAGGAGTGGTTCGCGGTATCCGTCGGGAAGGTCGGCGGCGAGAGCCATGAGGCCGCGCCCCTCCTGCATCGCGGGTGAGGCGTTGTCGTGTGATCGTTCATCCTCGCGCTGTCCGGAGAAGCTCACGAGCTTGAGCCAGCCGGACTTTCGGACCTGGCGGCGGCGTGCGGTGGTCTTGGCGATGCTCATGGCGACGGCGCGGAGCCACGGCTTGAAGGCCGCCTCCTCACGCACTCCCGAAATCTTCGCCACCACGGCCACGGCAACCTCCTGTAACAAGTCATCCACTTCGGCATCCCGCGGCATGTGCGCGATCAGCACCGCCGCAACCCAGCGCCGATGGCGGTTCCAGAGTTCGCGCAATGCAGCATCGTCGCCGCGGATCGCGTCGCGCACCAGCGATAGGTCTTCGCCCGAATCACCGGCGGGAGAGGCCGGGAACGGGCTTGCGGGATCACCCACATGGCACCTCTTTGACAGACACGTAGACGTGCAAGGAGACGGATTCCGTCACAGTTCCGTGGCATGGGCGTCCCGCCCATGTTCCGTATTCCTGCATATCGGACGGATGCCGATTGGGTTCGCATGCAGCGATGCGGACCGTGCATGGACGCACCAAAGCACATGGGCGGGACGACCCTGCCGCGGATTGACCCTTCCAGCACACGAACGGGGCGTACGCTCAACGCTCGTCGGGCGGCGAGCCGAGATACGTGGGCGGATGCGCAGTCCGGCGCGGCGATACAGGCGTACCAAGAGCGAAGAATGGCCAACACCACCAACGATAAGCCCATGGCCATCGGCGAGCATCTGGAGGAGCTGCGCAAGCGGGTCTTTCTGGCGATGGTGGGCGTGCTGCCGATCTTCTGCGTGGGGCTGTATTTCGGACGCGAGATCCTGACCATCATCGTGATGCCGCTGGAAAAGGCCCTGATCAAGAAGGGCGTGATGGGGGGCATGCAGACGACGATGGTGCTGGAGGGGTTTCTGAACTGGTTAAAGGTGGCGGGGGTGCTCGCCGCGGCGGTTGGTGGTCCGTGGATTGTGTATCAAGTCTGGAAGTTCATCGCGCCCGGGCTGTACGCAAAGGAGAAGCGGTTCTTCTACATCCTGTCTCCGATGAGCGTGGTGCTGACGGCCGCGGGCGTGACGTTCATGTACTACGTCATGCTGCCGTTTGTGCTCTTCTTTTTCGTCAACTTCAACGACACATTGATCTCGCGTCCGGCGACACCGATGGTGGAACGTCCGGCGGGGATGATCGTGCCGATGCTGCCGCGGTTTGCGGGAGATCCGAAGGATGCCCGCCCGGGCGAGATCTGGCTCAACACGGAGCGCTACGCGGTGCGGATCGCGGTGCCGAGCATGGACGCGAAGGACGCGGCGGAAGCGGAGAAGCTCGCTCCGCGCATCATGTCGCTGCCGTTGCAGGGCGATTCATTCGTCGTGCAGCAGTACAAGATCGGCGAGTATGTGAACATGGTGCTGGCGCTGGCGTTCGCGTTTGCGCTGACGTTTCAGACACCGGTGGTGGTGTTGCTGCTGGGGTGGATCGGGTTCATCGATCCCAAGACGATCGGCAGGCAGCGGAAGTGGGCGCTGCTGGTCTGCACGGGCGTTTCGGCGATCGTGACGCCGCCGGACCTCTTCAGCATGATCTGCATGATGGTTCCGATGTACCTGCTCTTCGAGCTGGGCATTGTGCTTCTGCTGCTGATGCCAGCGCGAAAGGTGGCGGCCGGAACGGTGCTGTCGCGCGGCACGGAGACGCGGGATGGGGCGAGCCCGGGCGGAGACGACCCGACGGCGCGGCCGGACGATCGGTAGTGCGGAGTTCGGAGTGCAAAGTGCAGAGGAGCGGCGCGTGGAGATGGCGACGGCGGTGGACATCAAGATGATGGAGCGCGCGCTGGAGCTGGCGCGGCAGGCGGCGAGCATCGAGGAGATACCTGTTGGGGCGGTGGTGTACGAGACGGCGACGGGGACGATTATCGGCGAGGGGTACAACCTGCGGCACACGCAGCGCGATCCCAGCGCGCACGCGGAGTTGATTGCGATCCGGGCCGCGGCCAAACACGCGGGAGACTGGCGGCTGGACCACTGCACGTTGGTGGTGACACTGGAGCCATGCCCGATGTGTGCGGGGCTGATCGTCAACGCGCGGCTGGGGCGGGTGGTCTATGGATGCACCGACCCAAAGGCGGGCGCGTGCGACACGCTGATGCGGCTGACGGCGGACCCGAGGTTGAATCACCGGGTGGAGCCGATCGGCGGGGTGATGGCGGAGGAGAGCGCGGAACTGCTGCGGGGGTTCTTTCGCGAGCGAAGACGCAGTGGGGCGTGATATGCTCGGCGCGGCCGCACCGACGCTTGCCGAAGCAGCGAAAGTTGGTGGCACGGTGGGTTCTACAATCGAACAATGAGCACAACACACACATCGGGTTCGATTGCGCAGGCGGTGGGTGGGCGATTGGTAGGGCGCGGGGATCTGGCGATCTCGGAACTGGCTTCGATGGATCAGGCGGGGCCGGGGTCGCTGACGTTCATTCGGGATGCGGGGTTTGGCAACAAGTGGGGATCGGTAAAGGCGGGGACCGCGCTGGTGTCCGAGCGGGTGGAGGTGAAGGGGCATGATGAGCACACGCGCGCGTTGATCTATGTGGCGGATGCGGACCTGGCGATGGTGCGGGTGCTGGCGATGTTCGAGCGCAAGCAGGAGGGGCCGGCGGCGGGGGTGCACGCGACAGCGATTGTTGATCCGACCGCGACCATCGCGGCGTCGGCGCGGGTGGGGGCGTATTGCATCATCGGGGCGCGGACGGTGATTGGAGATCATGTGACGCTGATGCCCCGGGTGACGCTGGGCGCGGAGGTGGTGATCGGGCCGGGAACGACGCTGTATCCGGGGGTGGTGATCTACGACCGCTGCACGGTTGGGGCGCAAACGATCCTGCACGCGAACACGACGATCGGCGCGGACGGATTTGGATATCGACCGGACCCGGAGGGGCGCGGGCTTATCAAGGTGCCGCATGTGGGGACGGTGCGGATCGGAAACGGCGTGGAGATCGGCGCGGGGTCGTGCGTGGACCGTGGCAAGTTCGGCGCGACGGTGATCGGGGATGGCGCGAAGCTCGATAATCTGGTGCAGATCGCGCACAACGCGCGGGTGGGGCGGTGCGCGATCATCTGCGGCCTGTCGGGACTCGCGGGGAGCGTGACGGTCGGGGATGGCGCGCAGATCGGCGGCGCGGTGGGCGTGACGGACAGCGTGAACATCGGCGCGGGCGCGAAGATCGGGGCCAAGAGCGGGGTGATGTGCGATGTGCCGGCGGGGGAGACGTGGACGGGGTTGCCCGCCGCGCCGCACCGCAAACAGATGCGGACATGGTCGGCCGTCAAGCACCTGCCGGAGGTGCTGCGGGAGCTGAAGAAGCGCGGCTTCGAGACTGGCGATCAGTGCTCACGCGGGTTCAACTGAGGAGGCGGCGGGCACGGGCGGGATCGGCACGGGCTTGACCGATTGTGGCGGCGGGATCGCGCCGGAGGCAATGCGGGAGAGTTTGTCGCGGTAGAGCAGCTCGATCATGTACTCGTAGATTGACATCATGTTGGCCATGTGCAAACCGGCGAGGCCGTCGAGGATTCCCAGGCGCAGAAAGTACATGTAGAAGAAGCGGAGGACGGGCTTGAGGGGCGTGCGCGGCCAGATCTCGCGGCGGAGGTATTGCCGGTAGCGCAGGGTGTGGCGGAAGAGCTGCTGGGCGCTGGCGCCGGCTTCGAGGCCCTGGTTGAGCTTGACCCATTCGTCGGATTCGAGATCGGCGTAGCGGATGTGCTTGCGGATCCACTCGTGGACGGACTCGCCGCGGATGTGCAGCATCTCGTGGCGGAGATAGTCGGTGGGGCCGTCGCAGACCATGTGTTCGTGGACGGAGCGGTCCTCGTAGCGGCAGGTGCCGCGGCGGAAGAAGCGGAGATTCCAGGAGGGATAGAGACCGCCGTGGCGGATGGCGCGGCCCATGAAGAGAACGACGCGGTTGACGAAGTAGCCGTCGGCGCGATTGGGATCGTCGATGGTGGCGAGGACTTCTTTGCGGAGCTGCGGGGTGATGCGCTCGTCGGCATCGAGGATGAAGACCCACTCGCCCTTGAAGGGGAGTTTTTCCAGACCCCAGTTCTTCTGTTGGGCGTAGCCGAGAAACTTCTGCTCAACGACGGTGGCACCGGCGTCGCGGGCGATCCGCTGGGTGCCGTCGGTGGAGAGGGAGTCGAGCACGAAGACGGGGCCGAGGGCGAGGGCGTTCTGCACGGTGTCGCGGATGACGGCCGACTCGTTGAGTGTGGGGATGAGGATCTCGACGCGGCCGCCGGAGGCGTTGACGATACCGGCGGGGTTGTGCGGGCCGCGGGGGCCGAGGGAGAAGGCGGGGGAGGTGAAAGCGGGAGGCGCTGGGCTCATCGGGTGCCTCCTTCGCGGAGCATTTTTTCGACGAGGGCGTTGGTGGCGGGCGTCCAGGAGTGGGCGCGCTCCTTGATTTTGAGTTCGGTCCAGTATTCGTAGGAGGAGATCATGGCGCAGTAGCGAAAGCCGGCGACGCCGTCGAGGAGGCCGAGGCGCAGAAAATAGTTATAGAGAAAACGCCAGAGGGCACGGCCGTGGAGGAAATAGGACATGTTCTTCCAGGCGCGACGCTTGGAGACGTGGTCGCCGGACCAGAGGTGGGAGATAGGAGGGCGGCCGTGGGAGCGGATCAGGATGGCCTCGTCCCCCTCGCGGCTGGAGTAGTCATTGTGCTTGTAGAACCACTCGAGGAGGCCCTTGGAGAAGTTGTAGTGCATGTAGGGTGCGACGAGAACGCCGATGGCGCCGGTGGTGTCCTCGCGCTGGCCGTGGCCGAAGTCCATGAAGCGGCACTGGCCGTATTTGAAGAGGCGGACCTGATAGGAGGGGTAGCCGCCGGACCATTTGAGCCACTTGCCCATGAGGATCATTTTGCTCGGGCACTGGTAGCAGGTGACGGCGGACCTGGTGCCGTCGGGACCGAGGAGGTCGAACATCTCTGTGAGGAGTTCGGGCGTGAAACGCTCGTCGGCATCGAGATGGAAGTGCCAGGGGTGCTTGCAGGGGATGTGGTCAATCGCCCAGTTGCGTTGATCACCGAAGGACTTGAACTTGTTGGTGTGGACGGTGGCGCCCATGGCGCCGGCGATCTCGCAGGTGCGGTCCTTGGAGTTCGAGTCGAGCACATGGATGTCGTCGCACCAGGCGCAGCTGGCGATGCAGTCGCGGATGTTCAGTTCTTCGTTGTAGGTGAGAATGACGACGGAGACGGGGATGGTGCCGGGGGGAGAGCCGCTCGGGGAGAGCACATCGCGCTGGCCCGTGGAGGGAGCGGTTTTCACCATGGGTGCCGAGCTGGAGGGCGCGGGGCCACTCATGAGGTCCGCCCCTGTGTGCCGACGCTTTGGGGTTTGGCGTGCGCGACCTTGGTGGCGACGACGAAGAAAGATTTCCAGAAGGGCCATGGGCGTCCGTAGCCCCACCAGTGGTCCACTTTGAAACCGAACTGTGTGAGGCAGGCGTTCATGCTCTTGGTGTCGAAGAAGCGGATGTGCTGGCCGAGCGGGTCGTAGTGGCGCGCGTAGTTGAGGAGGTCGATGGAAAGGTTCTTGAGGAGACCGTGGTAGGGGGTGGTGAGCACGAGGGTGCCGCCGTCCTTGAGGAGATGATTGATGGCCATGAGATACGTGCCGACATCGAAGAGATGTTCGATGACCTCGGAGGAGAAGACCATGTCAAACTGGGCGGCACGGGCGGGGAGGAGGTCTTCAGCGACGACGGCGTGGAACTGGGCACCGGGGTAGTGCTCGGAGGCGTATTTGACGGCGGCGTGGCTGAGGTCGGTGCCCTCGGCGCGATAGCCCTGTTTGAGGAAGTAGTCGCAGAACTCGCCGCGGCCGCAGCCGACGTCGAGGATGAGGCCGCCTTTGGGAACGCGCGGGAGAACCTTGGCCAGGAGGGCCTGTCGCTGCGGGGTGGTTGGGTCCGAGTATTGCTCGGGGTCTTCCCAATAGTTCTCGTAGTATTGCTCGATGCTGGGCATGGTTGGTTCGGGAACAGATCGGCGGTTTGGGCGAACGATTCGAGCGCGAGGAGCGAAGAATCGAGTGGAATATGCGGAGCGTCGGGCCGATAGATCGGGGTTCTGCGCCCGATGCAGGAAAAAAGGCATGTCGATGACGCCCCAATCCTTGGCCGACCAACCGCCCCGTGCGGCGGATGGCCGCGCGGAAAGGGTGGAGCCCGTGCATGTCAGCCCGTGGACCACGCGGCAGAAGCTGGCGCGGCAACTGTGGTTCCTTGTGCAGGGAACAGTGTTCCGGTTGTCGCTGCACAACGCGTTCCGATGGCGGCGGCTTTTGCTGAGGATGTTCGGGGCGAAGCTTGGCGCGAATGTGCGGGTGCGACCCTCAATTCGGGTGGATGTGCCGTGGAACCTGACGATCGGGGAGAACTCGTCGGTGGGGGATCACGCGATTTTGTATTGCCTGGGGCCGGTGACGCTGGGGCGACACGTGACGATCAGCCAGTATGCGCACCTGTGCGCGGGGACACACGAGACGAACACGCGGCGGATGCTGTTGCTCAAGCCGCCGATCAGGATCGGGGATGACGCGTGGATCGCGGCGGATGTGTTTGTGGGGCCGGGTGTGACGATCGGGGCGGGGACGCTGGTGGGAGCGCGGTCGAATGTGTTCACGGATCTGCCCGCGAATGTGGTGGCGGTGGGGTCGCCGGCGCGGGCGGTGAGGGCGCGGGTGTTCGCGGAGAATGAGGAATCGTTGCCGGTACCGGAGCTTGCCCGGTGAGTGGCATGAGGATCGGACAGTTCATTCAGTCGATCGACACGACCGCGGGCGGGACGTCCACGGCGTTTCTGAACACGCTGGCGGCGCTGCGCACGCGGCCGGAGATCATCGCCCGGGCGTTCTGCGCGCCGCCGGTTGCGGTCGATCCAGCGTGGGAGCAGATCCGGGCGAGTCCGGGGGTATTCACGTGCGTTTCCGGGTACGGTCGCGCCGTCTGGCCCGGCGCGCTGGGCCGCGCGGTTGTGCGAGCGATCGATTCTGGCGAGCTGGATCTGCTGCACATCCACGG
>JBKJOD010000009.1:0-2590 GCA_046593245.1 Phycisphaerales bacterium | reverse complement strand
CCTCTCCCTTCGCATCAACCACTTTGCACCCGCGGATGTCTTCGGCCGGCGTGGCCAGCCTCATGTCAGTATCGCTCAGCGTGAGGATGTCGGGCAAGTGGGTCGTCGATCCGTGCGTTTCAGTCTTCATGTCATGGTCTCCTTTGTGTATTGACCGAAGCATCATGGCCCCGGCACCGGGCCGGCTCCACGCGGAAACTCACCCAATCCGGCAAAGTGCTCGCGTCAATGGCGTTCTTCGGTGCCGCAGGCCCATCGTGCCTGCGGGGAGCGTCGAACGGCTGCCCGCAACAATCCTCCGCGGCTGGTACGCCATCAACCATCGCATCATCCAGATTCTCCAGAGGATTGTCCGGCGCCTGCGGCGCGATCGGAGTCAGGCATGAACCAATCGACGCAGAACCACTCGTAGTTCCGTTCGATAGTCCTGCAACTTGCGGCGCGGGGGACATCGAAACTGGGTATTCCCGAGCCCGGAGCACGCAGCCTCGGTCTGTCCGAGTGGTCCACTCCACCGGCGGATGGCGAACCGATTCGTCCGGTGGTACGAGCCATCTTTCCATACTTCATAGTGCTGTTCATGGTCGTCTCCTTCGCGTGCCAGAGAATTCAGGCCTCTGTCTTGGCATGGCCAGTCATTGAGGCGCCGGCTTTGTCTTCGCATCCCCGGCGCCCTCCGGCTTGCAGATCATGCGCCCTTCGCGCATGAGCAACCATGCGAGCGAGAGAGGCACCACGACACCCAAGCCGCTCACCCACATCGGGATCTCCGCGGTCCCGATCGTCATATGCACCCCCAGCGCGAGCCGGAGCAGGTGGGCCACGGCGACGAGCACGAACGCGAGGATGGCAAGCCCAGTTCCGGATTTCATGGTCTGATCTCCGATGGCGGGTTCATGTACTTTGCCGACACCATCATCGTGCCGCCTCGCGGGACAGGCTCTACGCGGAAACTCACCCAATCGAGGCGCGGGCGAGTTGCCTGTGTGGCGGCGGGTTGAGGGCGAAGAGACGCCTGGCTCAGGGGTGGATACGGTCAGGCAGAATCGGGGAGGAGACCCTGGCGAGGGGTGCAATGTCGCGTCTTTGGCCGTCCGCTTACACTTCTTGCTTGAAGCCCTCTGTCCGCCCACGCCGCGCGACGCGGTCGGCGGGCTCGAAGCCCGTTCCGACCCCGGCTGTCCTTGCCGCGGCGTTTGGGGGGCCAAAGGGTAAGGCGAGTTTGCGTCAGGTCAGCGTCGAGCAGATCGCTGGAGCCGCCATTGTGCAGCAGCGCCTGACTGACCGTCTAGCATTTATCGGCACGCTCGCCGCGGGGCTGGGGCACGATATGAACAACGTGCTTCTGCCGGTGCGGGCGCACCTCGAAGCCGCAAGCTCCTTGGCTCTGGTCCCCGAAGTGCGCCGGCATATCGAGTCGGTCCAGAAGAGCGTGGCCTACCTCCAGCATCTTGCGGATGGCCTGCACTTTTTGGCGCTCGACCCGGAGAAGGAGGTCTCCGAACCGGCCGCCACCGACTTGCGTGTGTGGTGGTCCCAGGCCGGGCCGTTGCTGGCCAAAGCGGTCCCCAAGCATGTGAACGTCGAGATCTCGTTGCCGGCCGGATTGCCCGCGGTCGCCATGTCGAGTCACGGACTGACGCAGGTGGTCTTGAATCTGGTTGTGAATGCTGGCGAGGCGATCCCGCCCAATCGGAAGCGCCGCCAGGGGCTGGTTCGCATCTGGGCGGAGGCCGCGGAGGATGAGGAGGGCCGTGTCCGGCTTGGAATCACGGACAATGGCCAGGGGATGTCTCCCGAGGTGCAGCGGAGTGCGTTCGAGATGTTCTACACCACCAAGCCGCGCGGGCTGGGCACGGGGCTTGGTCTTTCGATGGTCGCCAGGGTCGTTGGTCGCGCGCGCGGGTCGGTTCATATCGAGTCCAAACCAGGGAAGGGAACGACCGTGTCGGTGCTCCTCCCCGAGGCCGAGTGGACCACCCGAACGGCCAACCCCGTCAATGGTGCGATCTCGCTGAAGGACGGACGCGCGGCCGACCTCGTCGCGCAGCTTCTTGAGGCATCGGGCGTGCGCGTTGTGTCGGGCGAAGACCCAGCGAAGGCCGATATCTGGGTCCTTGACGCTAGGAAGGAGGCGTTGGCGGACGCCACGGCCTGGCGCACGCGGCATCCCGATGGCGTTCTCGTCCTCCTCGGCGGTGCGAGTGCTTCCTCAGCGCGGCGTTGGCGTTCGCTACGTCCCATCCTGATCGAGAACGGCGACGATTTGGAAGGGATTCGCGTAGCGCTGGGGCGCGCGATCGCGGGTTTCTGAATGAAAGTGTTACACACGATGCCAAAGCGTTCGGCCAATACCAGAGCCAAGGTCGCCAAGTCCGGCCCCCGAGCGATTCGCGTCCGGCAAACCAGCAAGGGCGATCCGAAGTCTGCAAAGGCGTTGCGCGCTGCTTCCAAGAAGCCATCGCAGGCGCCGGCAATCCGGACCAGGGGGTCCAACTCCGACGACGGCGCGGGCATCCGCGTCCTCTGCGTGGATGATCACGAGGTGCTCGTGGAGGGGCTCCGGGCGAAGTTCGCCGTCGAGAACCGG
>JBKJOD010000397.1:0-5019 GCA_046593245.1 Phycisphaerales bacterium | reverse complement strand
CCGATGAAGGCACCTTGGCCGCCGCCGATCATGCCGTATGTGAGTGGAGATTGGTGCATGGAATGGATGGTTGTCAGCGTTTCTCGAAGGCGGCGTCGAAGGCGGTTTGGTTGGAGGGGAAGTCGAGTTGGCGGACGAAGGTGGCGGATTCGGCGGCACCGTGGAGGCGATCCATGCCGGAGTCTTCCCACTCGACGCTCAGGGGTCCGCTGTATCGGGCATGGTTGAGGGCGCGGATGATTTCCTCGAAGTTGATCTCGCCGCGGCCGGGGGAGCGGAAGTCCCAGCCACGCCGGGGGTCGCCGAAGCTGAAGTGGGATCCGAGGATGCTGGTGGAACCGTCGAGAGTGCGGATGCAGTCCTTGATGTGGCAATGGAAGATGCGATCGGGGAACGCGCGGATGAAGGCGACGGGATCGACGAACTGCCAGTGCAGGTGGGAGGGATCGAAGTTGAAGCCGAAGGACGGATGATGGTTGACAGCTTCGAGGGCGCGGCGGGCGGTGTGGATGTCGTAGGCGATTTCGGTGGGGTGGACTTCGAGTGCGAAGCGGACGCCTTCCTTTTTGTACTCGTCGAGGATCGGACCCCAGCGGTCTGCGAAGTCCTGATAGCCGGCATCGATCTCGGGCTGGGCGGTGGGGGGGAAGAAGTAGAGCTTGTGCCAAACCGAGGAGCCGGTGAAGCCGTTGACCACGGAGATGCCAAGCTTGGCGGCGGCGCGGGCGGTGTCGATCATTTCCTGTGCGGCGCGGGTTTGTACGCCCGCGGGTTTGCCATCACCCCAGATGCGGGCGGGGAGGATGGATTTGTGGCGGATGTCGATGGGGTCGCAGACGGCTTGGCCGATGAGGTGGTTGCTGATGGCCCAAGTTTTCAGGCCGTGACGGGCGAGCAGGTCGTGGCGGGAGTTGCAGTAGGAGTGATCTGAGAGCGCGAGCTGGACGTCGAAGTGGTCGCCCCAACAGGCGAGCTCGAGGCCGTCGTATTTCCAGCCGCGGTTTCCGGCGAGGGTGGCGAGTTGTTCGAGGGGGAGGTCGGCCCATTGGCCGGTGAAGAGGGTGGTGGGGCGGGGCATGAATGAATCTCAATGTGGAGTGTGTGAGGAGAAAAAGACTCGGGCCGCGGCGGCCCGAACATGGGCTGGAAAGCCCATGCCTCGGGGAGAGAGTCACGATACCACAAATGGAGAAAAAAGCGGGTTGCGTGATGGGGGAGTTGGCCGTATGGTGAGTGTGGATCGAACAACCATCGCCAATGGAGACACGCCATGAGCCACGACAGCAATAGCCAGAACTCGGGAACCGGGGAGCAGTTTATGGAGTCGCGTCGGCGATTCCTGGCGACGAGTTCTAAGTTCGCGGCGGGTGCGGCGGCGGTGATGGCGCTGGGGGCGAGCGCGGGGCGCGCGATGGCGCGGCCGGCACCGGCGTTCAAGATGGATGAGCAGCCGATCGGGAAAGCGAAGGCGC
Organism: Phycisphaerales bacterium; assembly: GCA_046593245.1. Lineage (GTDB taxonomy): Bacteria > Planctomycetota > Phycisphaerae > Phycisphaerales > UBA1924 > UBA4658. The sequence goes on along the minus strand of JBKJOD010000397.1, from coordinate 3,547 downwards.
GGCCTGCCTTGAAAGATGGGGATGTGCTGCGGATCGGCGTGATCGGCGTGGGCGGCGAGCCCGGCGCGTGCGCGATGGGCTTGGGGCACTGCCTGTCGATGGTGGACATCGCCAAGAAGAATCGGGAGAAGGTGCAGGTGGTGGCGATCTGCGACCTGAACAAGAAGTATCTGGAGCAGGGGAAGAGCAAGATCGAGGCGGCGCAACCGGGCGTGAAGGTGGATACGTATCGCAAGTCGGCGGAGCTGCTGGCGCGCGAGGACATCCATGGAGTGGTGATCGCGACGCCGGAGCATTCGCACTCGGCGAACGGGATTGAGGCGATCATGTCCGGGAAGGATGTGTACCTCGAGAAGCCGATGTGCCTGAATCTCGGGATGGCGTTGAATCTGGCGCGGGTGGCGGCGGCGAATCCGGATGTGATCGTGCAGGTGGGGACGCAGAAGACGCGGCTGCCGAACTACCTTGAGGCGAAGAAGCTCATCAAGGAGGGGTACATCGGGATGCCCACATTCAGCCAGACGAGCTACTGCCGCAACAGCAAGGATGGGGAGTGGCACTACGGATACGACAAGAACTGGAAGGTCGGGGAGGATGTGGATTGGGATTCGTGGTGCGGCGAGCTGGGCTCGATGCCGTGGGATCCGAAGCTGTACTCGCAGTGGCGGCGGTATCGCAAGACGAGCACGGGGATTATCGGTGATCTGCTGGTGCATGTGATGACGCCGCTGATGCTGGCGCTGGATCAGGGCTGGCCGACGCGCGTGGTGGCGACGGGCGGGCATCTGGTGGACAAGGCGATGGAGAACCACGACAACATTCATATCGCGGTGCAGTTTGAGACGGGGCACCAGATGATCGTGGTCGGGTCGACGTGTAATCAGGCGGGTCTGGAGACGATGATCCGCGGGCACAAGGGGAATATTTATCTGGGCGGCAACAACTGCACGGTGCGCCCGGAGCCGACGTTCAGCGAAGAGGTGGAAGAGAAGGTTGTGAAGTGCGCGAATATCGGGGATGATCAGGATGCGCACCGCGTTGGATGGTTGCAGAGCATCCGGACACGTGAGAAGCCGCTGAGCAGCGTGGAACTGGGCCTCAAGGTGATGGTGATCGTGGACCTTGCGACCCGCAGCATGTGGGAGGGCGGGGCGTTCACGTTTGATCCGAAGACGATGGCGTCGAGCAAGGCGTAAGAGCGGAATTGAGATTTCAGATTTGAGATTTCAGATTTGAAAAGCGGGATACGACTCGGAGAATCTGAGTCGGGTATCAGCATTTGATATGGAGGATTCAGCCCGGTGCTGCTTCTGGCAACGCACGCCATGGGGACGCGGTTTGAGTTCGTGCTCCATGGGGAGGACGAGGGGCATCTGCGCGCGGTGGGGGAGGAGGCGATTCGGGTGGTGGAGGAGTGGCACGGGCGGCTGTCGCGGTTTGAGCCGGGGAGCGATGTGTCGCGGCTGAACCGGGATGGTGCCGCGCGGGTGGACTCGCAGATGCGGGAGTTGCTGGAGCTGTGCGAGCGGGTGCGGGTGGAGAGTGATGGGGCGTTTGATGTGCGGTGTGGGCCGGAGCGGTCGCTTGATTTTGGTGCGGTGGGGAAGGGGTGGGCGCTGGATCGCGCGGCGGAGGTGGTGCGAGAGTGTGGGGTGAGGTGCGCGCTGCTGCATGGGGGGACTTCGTCGGTCGTCGCGATTGGCGAGCGAGCGTGGCCGATCGCTGTGCGGTCCGACGAGGAACCGAAGCGGATTGAACTACTGAACGCGGCGATGGGTGTGAGCGCGCCGCGGGGGCGGCGCGATGCGGAGGGAAACGGGCACATCATCGATCCGCGCACCGGGGTTGCGGCCACTGTCGTCGATACCGCGGTCGTGTTGGTCGATGGAAGTGTTGCGAACGCGTGTGCGCTGGCGGATGCGTGGTCGACGGCGATGGTGGTGATGGGCGGGCGGGGGGAACGGATGAGCGAAGGGTTTGATTCGTACGTACACACCGAGCGCGGGTGGGTGAGCCACTTGCGCCAGACGATGGGAGCGGCATGATGCGGAGCACGAGGCGCGAGTTTGTGGGTCGGGGGGTGCAGACGGCGGGGGCCTTGACAGTGGCGGCGATTCTGCCGACGCTGGTGCGGGCGAACTGGACGAGCGCGGCGGGGCCGCTGACGGTGGGGCTGGTGGGTGCGGGGCGTCAGGGGCGGCAGATTCTGGCCGAGCTGGCGAAGATGGAGATGGTGAAGGTGGTGGGGGTGTGCGATGTGGAGGCGTCGCGGCGCGAGGGCGCGGCGAAGCGCACAGCGGGCGCGGAAGCGTTTGCGAGCCACACGGAGATGCTGGGGAAGGTGAAGGACATGGCGGCGGTGATCATCGCGACGCCCACGCACCTGCACACGCAGATCGCGATTGATTGCGTGAAGGCGGGGAAGCACGTGTATTGCGAGGCGCCGCTAGCGCACACCGCGGAGGATTGCAAAGCGATCGCGGCGGCGGTGGCGGCGGCGGCGGGCACAGAGAAGAAGGTTTTTGCGGTGGGGTTTGAGGGGCGGTCCAATCCGATTTACAAACTGGCGCGGACGTTTTTCCGGTCTGATGCGGTGCGCGACTTTGTGGAAGGGGAGGCGCAGTGCTTCAAGAAGGAGTCGTGGAAGTTCCCGGCTCCTGCGGGTGCGGATGCGGCGCGAACGAAAGCGGAGAACTGGCGGCTGGATGCGGATGTGTCGCTCGGGCTCGCGGGAGAGTGGGGGGCGCAGCAGTTTGATGTGATGCACTGGTACACCGGCAAGTGGCCGACGAGCATCTTCGGCGCTGGGAGCATCCGGGCGAATGATGATGGACGCACGGTGGCCGACACGGCGGCGTGCAACTTCGGGTTTGAGGACGGCTCACGGTTCGCGTGGAATGGATCGCTGGCGAACAGCTACGGGGGGAAGTTCGAGGTGCTGCGCGGCACGAACGCGGCGGTAAAACTCGCGTGGACGCACGGGTGGATGTTCAAGGAGGCGGATGCGCCGACGCAGGGGTGGGAGGTGTACGCGAACCGCCAGCAGTTCTTCAACGATGAGGGGATCACGCTGATCGCGGATGCGACCAAGCTGGCGGCGCAGGGCGCGCTCAAGGATGGCGTGGGGCTGCCGAACAAGTCGCTGTGGTATGCGCTGGAGGACTTTGTGAAGGCCGCGCTGGAGGGGAAGGCGCCGGGGTGTGATGTGGTCTCCGGGGCGCGTTCGTCGATCGTGGCGATTTTGGCGAATCAGGCGGTGGTGAAGGGTGATGTTGTGAAGGTGGAGGCGGGGGTGCTCAAGGTGTGAGGAGGGCGGATCAAGACGATTATGAGCAGGATTAGGATGAGGATTAGGACAGGACCAAGGTGCGCATGATGACGTTTCAGCTTCGATCACTCCCGTTCTTCGCGCGCCTCGGCCTGACCGGGATGATGGTGGTGCTGCTGCTGGGCATGGGGGCGTCGGCGGCGCATCTGATCTATCACGATGCGAACCGGGATGAGTCGCCCGAGTTCACGATGGATGATGTGCGGGCGGCGTATCACG
>JBKJOD010000209.1:0-9072 GCA_046593245.1 Phycisphaerales bacterium | reverse complement strand
GGCCGACCTCGGCGTAGGGCCTCGCGCACGATGAGCAGGTGAGCGATTCGGCGAGCGCGGCGGAGGCCTTGCAGCCGCCGCAGAAGCCGGCGGTGGTGAAGGCATCGACGAGCGCGGCTTGGTTGGTCGCGAGCGCCGGTTGATCGCCCGCGGTGAGCTGCGTGGGCGCGGCGGATGGCGCGGCGATTGGCGGGGCGTCTGGCGGGAGGGCGTCGGTCATCGGATCACGGGCTTAGAGCTTTTTGAGCGCATCGACGAGGGCGGCGATGTGGGCGGGGGTGTGCGCGGCGGAGATCTGCACGCGGAGGCGGGCGTGGCCTTCGGGGACGACGGGGTAGCCGAAGCCGATGACGAAGACGCCGAGTTCCAGCAGGCGCTTGGACATGGCGATCGCCTTGGCGGTGTCGTGTACGATGATGGGGCAGATGGCGGTGGGCGAGGCGAGGACCTCGAAGCCCGCGGCACCGATCTGCTTTCGTGCGTAGGCGACGTTATCGCGGAGTCGCTGCACGCGCTGCGGCTCGCGGAGCATGATCTCGATGGCCTTCTTCGCCGAGCAGGCGACGCTGACGGGAAGGGCGTTGGAGAAGAGGGTGGGACGGCCGCGCTGCACGATCATGTCGATGGCGTTGCGGGTGCCGGCGACGAAACCGCCGGCCGCGCCGCCGAGGGCTTTGCCGAGAGTGCCGGTAAACAGATCGACGGAGGGGGTGGTCCGGCTCTCCGAGCCGGATGAATCCGTGCGTCCGGCTCGGAGAGCCGGACCACCCGCCATGTTCCAGTGCTCATGTGTGCCGCGGCCGGTTTTACCCATGACACCGTGGCCGTGGGAATCATCGACGACCAGCAGGGCGTTGTATTGATCGCAGAGGGCTCGCATGGCGGGGAGGTCGGCGATGGAGCCCTCCATGGAGAAGACGCCGTCGGTGACGACCCAGATCTGGCCGGTCACGTCTTTGTTTGCGGCGGCGTCCTTGAGGCGCTGCTCGAGAGAGTTTTCGCCGCGGAGGAGGTTGTTCTTGTAGACGCTTTTGTGGATGCCCTTCTTGATGACGGTGGCCAGACGAATGGCGTCGATGATGCTGGCGTGGTTGAGTTCATCGGAGACGATGATGTCGCCGGGCTCGCAGAGGGTGGCGAAGACGGACTCGTTGGCGTTCCAGCAGGAGACAAACGTGTACGACGCCTCGGTGCCCATCATGTGGGCGATGGTCTCTTCGAGCGCGAGGTGCGGGGAGAAGGTGCCGCAGATGAAGCGAACGCTGGCGGTGCCCGCGCCGAACTCGCGGAGACCCTTCAGCCCGGCCTCGACGACTTCCGGGTGATTCGCCAGGCCGAGATAGTTGTTGGAGCAGAAGCAGAGGACATCGCCATAGCCCTCGATGTTGACGACGGCGTCCATCGGGCCACGGATGGTGCGGAGGTGCTTGAACTGGCCGCCGGAGCGGAGGGAGTCCAGCGTGGCGGCGGCGCGGGTGTTGAAGGGGGGAGTTGTGGAGATGGCGGTGGTGGACATCGATTGGCTCCGGAGGGGGCGATGGGCGGAGCAGGGTAGAAGGTGAGCCCGGTGCCCGACCGTGACTGGGCTATACGACGAAGATCGCGGTATGTGCTTCCGCGGCGTGGCGCGATCGAGACGAACCGGCGCTGGCGTCTGGTGCCGAGCACCCGGGGGACTCGCAGGGCCTCATCCTCGGCGTGGGGTTCAATGAGAAGCCGTTGAGCGGTGGCAGGCGCTCACTCTTCGCCGGTCATGCGGGCCGCGCCGTAGCCGGCGTCGGATGGAGCGGGATCGGCGGGTTTGCCGTTCCCATTGCCGTTGCTGCTTTTCTTGTCGGTGTTCCAGTCGTCGGGCTCGGGGAAGTAGCGGTCTTCGACGAACTCAAGGGCGGTGAGGGTGAAGAGGGTGGCGACGCCGAGGATCATGGCGAGGGTGTAGAAGCCGAAGCCGCAGGAGGCACCCAGGGCGCTGACGACCCAGACAGCGGCGGCGGTGGTCAGGCCGCGAACGGCTTTCTTGTTCTGGATGACCGCGCCGGCGCCGAGGAACCCGATGCCGCCCATGAGACCCTGGATGATGCGACTCATTTCCGCCTGACCGGGGATGGGCTGGCCGGGTGCGAGATGGGCGATTTCCGAGATGCGGGTGACAGACTCGATGCCAAGCAGAACAAAGCCGCAGGAGCCGAGGGAGATCAGGATCATGGTCCGAAAGCCGGCGGGGCGGCGCTTGCGCTCGCGCTCAAGGCCGACCAATGCGCCGCAGAGAAGTGCGGCACCGACTCGCAACGCGATTTCGCCCGTGGCCAGGGTGTCCATTGAACTCTGTATCGTGCCATACCCGAACGGAGTGTCAAGAAATCTTTACATGATGGTCGGGTGTTGTCGTGTTCTGGGGCTTTCACGCCTTACTTGCGAGTGGGCTTGTCGGCGACATATCGCTCATAAAACGCGGCGATGGCGTCGGCGAGGTCGCGGGAGAGCTTCAGGGTGTCGGTGGATCGCATGCGGCCGAGTTCGAGCTGGATGGCGTCGATGCCGTCCGGGCTGGCCGCGCCGTAGCGGGCGATGATGTACCCACCATCGAAGAAGGATTCGTTCAGGGGGTGGCGGGGATTCGCGTGAGGCGGGGATGGCTTGGGCTCAGCGGGGTTCAGCGGCCCGGGTTCGGGCTCATCTTCGGGAAGCACGCGATAGCCGAGCGTGCGGAGGCGGCCACAGATGCTGTCGGGGCCGGTGAGTGCGGCGAGACCGTCGCGCGAGATGAGATGGGCGACGGACTTGCCGTCGCGGGTGCCGCGGACGATGGCATCGGGCTCGCGCTTCTGGCCGTGCAGGTCGATGAGCAGCGCGCGGGGACTTTTTCCATCCGGGCCGGGATGGGCGGCGCGGGCCTCACCCACGAGCGCACGGAGCGCGGCGTGGTATGCGTCGTACTGGGCTTTCGCGGCGTCATTCTCGAACGCGTCGGGAGAGTCCGGGGCGCGGTTGGCGTCCGCATCCTTGCGGGAGAACTGCGCGATGACGAAGGAGGGCTTCGCGCCGAGCTTGGTGGTAAGCCGCTGGGCAACGAGGAGTGCTAACTCGGCGGTCATGTCGTCGCGGACGGTGATGCCGGTGGTCCGGTCTTTGGAACCGGGCACGCGGACGGAGCCGCCGTGCGGGGCGGAGAGGATGATTGGGAGCGTGCCGCGCTGGGTGGTGAGGAGGGCAGCGGGAGAGGACAATTCGGTAGGGGTCGATGGAACAGGGGCGGGCGTTGGCACTGGCGGTGCGGGCGCCTCAGGGGGCGGAGGAGCCGCGGAAAGGGGAAGGGTTGAGAAGAGAACAATGACGATGGCAAGGGGGCGGATCACGCGTGATGATACATTGGTATTCTGACCGGCTTGGAGCCGGGGCGTGTTGCGAGTATCCACGGGATTCGCTGCCCCATGCGCCGTCGCCAGTATCGATCATCCCAAGTGTATGGAGAACAATCATGATCAATGCGATTCACGCGATCATCAATGCGTCCGATGCGGAGAAGGCCCGGGCGTTTTTCCGGGATGTGCTGGAGCTGCCCGCGGTGGATGCGGGTGGTGGGTGGCTGATCTTCGCGCTGCCTCCAGCGGAGATCGCGGCCCATCCGACGGATGACGCCGCGGAGAGCGGGACGTGCGACTTGTATCTGATGTGCGAGGACATCGTCGCGACGGTTGCGAAGATGAAGGCAAAGGGCGTGGTGGTGTGCGGCGAGGTTGCGGACCACGGATGGGGGCTGGTGACCTCCATCGAGATCCCGGGCGCGGGACCGATGGGCTTGTATCAGCCGAAGCATCCGGTGGCGTATCGGAAATAGCAGAGCTCAGGCGGCGGCGGGCTTCTTCGCAAACACAACGACATACGCCGCGAACAGCGCGAACGCGCCCGCGATCACGCCGAGCCAGAGCGGGCCGATGGTGTCCCAGAGCAGGTAGATGTTCAGCCCCGCGATCAGCGTGCAGACGGCGAAGCCCAGGAGCTTGACCCAGAGGGGATTGGCGAACTCGCCCATGCGTTTCTTGCTGCTGGTGACCATCATCAGCGGGAAGATGGCGAAGGGGAGCTGCATGGAGAGGACGACCTGGGAGATGACGAGCAACTGCACGGTGTTCTTGCCGCCGGTGGCGGAGATGACGATGATGGCGGGGACGATGGCGAGCAGCCGGGTGATGAGGCGGCGGAGCCAGGGCTGGATGCGGATGTTGAGGAAGCCCTCCATGACGATCTGGCCGGCGAGGGTGCCGGTGATGGTGGAGGACTGGCCGGAGCAGAGGAGGGCGACGGCGAAGAGCGTGGCGGCCGCGCCGCCCAGGGCGGGGCGGAGCAGTTCGTGGGCCTGCTGGAGTTCCTCGACGACCACGCCGGACTTGTGAAAGACGGCCGCGGCGAGCACGAGGATGGCGGCGTTTACGAAGAAGGCCAGACCGAGGGCGAGGACGGTGTCGATGGTGTTGTACTTGATGGCCTGTTTGATGTCGGCGCGGGTGCGGCCGATGGCGCGGGTCTGCACGATGGAGGAGTGCAGATAGAGGTTGTGCGGCATGACCGTTGCGCCCAGGATGCCAAGCGAGACCAGCAGGGCGTCCATGCCGGGCATGGTGGGAATGAAGGTGCCGGTGGCGGCGGCGGACCAGTCGGGCCTCGCGATGAAGATGGTGTACGCAAAGCACGCGCCGATGGTGGTGACCAGCGCGATGACGATGGCCTCGAGCTTGCGAAAGCCGAAGCGGATGAGCGCAAGAAGAAGAAGCACGTCCAGCCCGGTGAGGATGACTCCCCAGACCAGCGGGATGCCCAGCAGCAGATTGAGCGCGACGGCGGAGCCGACGACCTCGGCCAGATCGCAGGCGATGATGGCGATCTCGCAGAGCAGCCAGAGCGCGATGGCCGTGGGCCTGGAGTAATAGTCGCGGCAGGACTGCGCCAGATCGCGCCCGGTGACGATGCCCATGCGAGCGCAGAGGACTTGCAGCAGAATCGCCATGAGATTGGAGGCGAGGATGACCCAGAGGAGCGCGTAGCCGAACTTGCTGCCACCGGCGAGATCGGTTCCCCAGTTGCCGGGGTCCATGTATCCGACGGCGACCATGAAGCCCGGGCCGGCGAAGCCGAAGAGTCGTCGCCACCACGGGCGGGTGCCATCAGAGGGGGAGAAAACGGCAAGAGAGCGGTGGGCCTCGGGGAGGGAGGGCAAGCTTGCAGCGACGTGCGGGGCGCGCGGCGAGCCCGCGGGGTCCGGATACACTGGTGTTGAGGCGTCCACAGATGACATTGTGATTGGGCAAATATGAAAGTTTGACGAGTCAAAGATAGGAATGAGGGACAGGTGGGTCAAGCGAGTCGGAGTGAGCCGGGGCGTGTCGCCCCGAACGTTTAGTGGATGTGTTGTTTGCAACGCGATCGTGGTCGGGGCGGATACGCCCCGTCTCACCTGGAAAAGAGCTCATGCCCTCGGAAACCGTTGAAAACTATCTGAAAGCCATCCACGCCCTCGGCGCGGCGGGCGCCACCGATACGCCGGTCTCGCTTGGCGATCTGGCACAGGCGGTGGGCGTGACGCCGGGAACCGCCACCACGATGGTGAAGAAACTCGCAACGGGAAAGCTCGTGAAATACGAGCGCTACGGCGGCGTGCTGCTGACACCCAAGGGAGAACGGACGGCGCTCGCGGTGCTGCGCCGGCATCGATTGATCGAAACATTCCTGGTGCGGACGCTGGGGATGGACTGGTCGGAGGTCCACGAAGAGGCGGAGAAGCTCGAGCACGCGCTCTCGGATCGGCTGCTGGCAAAGCTGGATGCGTTTCTCGGGCATCCGGCGGTGGACCCGCACGGGGACCCGATTCCGGATGAGCAGGGAAGGTTGCGATCCACGCCGCTGATGGCGGTGGCCAGGTGCCGCGCGGGAACCAGGGTGCGGCTGGCGCGGGTGCTGGACCAGCGCGCGGACTTCCTCCGGTTTCTGAACCGCGCCGGACTGGCGATCGATGCGCTGTTGACGATTGTCGCTGCCGATGCGGGCGCGGGGACGGTGACACTGCGGACGGAAGGGAATGAAGCGGTGACGATTTCGGAGACGGCGGCGGGGAATCTGCTGGTCGAGGTGGTGGGAAGGAAGTAGTGCTGAGTTCGGAGTGCGAAGTGCGGAAGGGTTGTCTTGAACTCAGCACTGTGCGCTACGAGCCACGCCCTGCCACGAAAATCAACAACCCACGAACCACGCCCCCAGAAAATCGAAGATGTCCTGCACGGTCAGGCCGTTCACACGGTTGAAATCCGCGGCGGGGCTGCCCGCGAACCATGCGGTAAGAAAATCGAAGATATCTTGCACGCTCAGCGTGCCGGAGCGGTTGAAGTCCGCCGCGCAGCGTGCAACTGCGGTGAGCGTGAGCGTCGGGCGATTCGCCACGGCGGTGTACGTCCGCGAGTTGAAGACGTACGCGATGGTCTGCGGGCCGGGGCCGCTGGGGGTGTGGGCGCGAATGGTGATGAGCGAGCCGCTGGTGATGTCGGCGGCGAAGCCGGATGTGGGCAAGAAGGTGGAGTCCGCGGGCGCGCTCGTCGAGCCGTCGAAGGTAAACGTACCGAGCAGTTCATCGGTGGGGCCGAGCAGCGCGGGAAGGGTGTCGAAGGTGATGCCCGTCATGCCGGGCGCGGCCGGGCTGCCGCTGCCCTCGATCCACGCGTCGCTGGCGACCCACGAGAGTGAGAAACTCCCCGCCTGCTGCGGGCTGTAGATGAAGGCATTGGGGAACGCCGCGTTCAGATGCAGCGCGGCGGACTGCACCCGCCACAGGCCGTGACCGAACGCGGCATCAAAGGCGGCCAGCGCGGGAGCGGCGTCAAAGCGGAACAGGGTTTGGAACTCACCATTGGGAGACGAGGGCGCGGCGACACAGAGCGAGCCGCCGCCGCCGTAGTTGGAGGTGGGCAGCGCGGCCGAGAGCGTGGCATCGGCGACGGCGGAGAGCACGACAACATCCGCGTGGGCGGTGCTGGCGAGAGCAAGGAGAAGCAATGGGACGAGGAGCTTCATGAGCGTGGGGAAGTATGACATAGAAGGAAGGGATGGCCGGGGGATTGGGGGAAGAAGGGGTGAAATGGGGAGCTATGCGCTAGCAATCATCGACGTTTTCATACCTTTGGGCGGGCGCGTTCGCACCCTGAGTGGGCTGCGGCGTGCTGCTACTCGTCTCTCAAATATCCGGTATAATGAAAGTGAAAGTCAGTGCAGGGAGTTCTCCCCATGAACCGTCGGGCTTTCACGCTCATCGAACTGCTGGTGGTCATCGCGGTGATCGCGACGTTGGTGGCGATCATTCTGCCCGCTCTCAGCCACGGGCGCAGAACCGCACAGAGCGCGGTGAGCAAGGTGCAGCTTGGGCAGTGGGGAAACGTGCAGGCGGCGTACGGTAACGACTTCAAGAACTCGTTTGTCAATCCGTTTGACGCGAAGAATCCGCAGCAGTGGGTGTTGCAGTGGTATGCTGTTATCGGTCAAGCGTCGCTCAACGTGACGAACCCCAGCCAGATACGTGGGCACAACTTCGGCGATCCCGAATACTGTACGCTGCTGTTCGCGGACGAATGGGCGGCACTGGCGGCCCAGTATCTGAACTCGACCACCAACGCCAGTTCGGCGCTTCTTTCTCCGAACGACACCGCCGCGCTGCTTCGCTACCGCAAGCATGTGCCGCTCAACGTCGGCGTTGAAGATGAGTATTTATATTCCACCTCTTATTGGGCATCTCCGACGCTCTGGCTGGGCAAAGAACCATTTCGCACGTCCTCGCGGGTGACTATCGGCTATGGCGACTCGCGCTATTGGCGCCGCAACCGCTTCGATGATGCAATCTTCTCCGATGGAAAGGTGATGGTCTTCGAGCGGTTTGATTTCACCAAGACCACCCGAGCGCGCCGGAGCGGGGGGCGCGAGAAGTACTCTCCCATGTTCAACAACCCGGAGGCGAACACGCGGTTTGTCACCGTCGATGGCAGCGTCTCCAGCGTCCCGGTCAGCAAGCTCTTCAAGTTGACGGCTCCGACGAACACCAATCAATCCGAGCGTGATCTTTACACTCCGGCAGGATTCTGGGATGTGCCGGATGTAACACTTGGAGATCCGTTCACGCTCGCGGGTGCCGCTAAATATGATCTTGGACGCGATGCTCTAGAAAACGGCGACGGCACGCTGCTCGGAATTCCGGGTGGGCTGAATAAGTATCCGGCATTCTTCTGGGCGACTCGGAACGGCATTCAAGGCCGTGATATACCGAGATGATGCGCTGAACCAGATGATCCGAACTTGGTGTGGCAAGCCGCACACCCTTACCCCCTCCGTCCTCGCTTCGCTCGAACACCTCCCCCGCCAGGGCGGGGGAGGAAGGGGATCGAGTCGGGGCGGCCCGAACCGCCCGCGCGGAGCGTGGGGGGTACACGAGCCACATGGCTGGAAAGCCCATGCCACGGCCGATGCCAGGGGAAGGACACAGGCTTGAAGCCCGTGGCACGGAGCCACAACCGGGGTTGGGCGGTCTGCGTATGGGTGGTTGCCCGTCCGGTTGCTGGCTTGGGGGGGAGTGGTTACGCTGTACGCCCCTGATCCGACTTTTTATCCCCGTTTGGGAGTTCCTGCCATGGCCAAGATGTTCTATTCGCTGGATGAAGCCGCACAGAAGCTGGGCAAGACCGCCGCGCAGGTGCAGCAGATGGCCGCCAGCGGGCAGTTGCAGGAGTTCAAGGACCGGGACAAGCTGATGTTCAAGCGCGAGCAGGTGGACCTGCTCAGCGGCGGGGGCAGCAAGGGGGACAGCGCGGGCTTTATCCCGCTGGCCGGCAACGAGGGCAGCTCCATGGGGCTGGCACTGGATGACTCGGGCAGTGGCTCCAAGAGTGGGAGCAAGGGTGGCTCGGGCTCGGGGCACATCGAGCTGGATGACCCGGCCTCCAAGGAAAAGAGCGGCATCTCCATCTTTGATACCGAGAGCACCGAGGAGGGCGACCCCTCCGCCGTGACCCGCATCACCGAGACCCGCGGCGGCGACGAGCTGAC
>JBKJOD010000065.1:0-2718 GCA_046593245.1 Phycisphaerales bacterium | reverse complement strand
CGCTTCGCGCTTCAGGTCATGCTGTCCGAAGCGGCGCATGATGATTTGAGAGCTTTGCGTGAGTTGCTCGGGCATCGAGTGCCCAGCGGCGAGCTGTCCGAAGTGCTCGAACGCGTGCTGGGCATTGCACGCCGCGTGATCGAGAGGCAGAAGTACGCGGCCACCGAGGCACCGCGGATGTCGCGCGGTTCGGACAACGGTCGCTATATACCGGCAGACATCAAGCGCCAGGTGTGCGAGCGGGACGGGAATCGATGCGCGTTCGTGAGTGCATCGGGCAAGCGCTGCGAGTCACGCATGCGGCTGGAGTTCGATCACCGGGTGCCGATCGCTGAGGGCGGCGAGACGTGCGTGCCGAACGTGCGGCTGCTGTGCCGAGCGCACAATTTATTTGAAGCTGAGCGCGTGATGGGCGAGCAGCGGATGAAGCGTGCGCGTGAGATCGCGATGCAGCAGCGGGAGCGGGAGCGAGAACGTGTGACCGCGCGAGGGCGGAGTCAGCTGCCGACGTGAACGAGGGCGCCGCCCTGCTTACGAGGCAGGGCGGCGCCGGGTTCATGGCTCTTGCAACTCCCAAGGCTCACACTCTGGCATTACTGCAATCGTGTGAGCCTTGTGACTTTGGACTCACCTGCGGCTTGAATGCGCACGAAATAGAGGCCAGCGGGAACGGGTGCTCCCCCTTCGCCCATGCCGTTCCAGCGGAGCATGTGCTCGCCGGCCTCGAAGTCCCTGTCGGTCAGGCGCGCGACTTCGCGCCCGGCCACATCCATGATGACGGCGCGCACGTGCTGCTTACCCGGCAATGCGAAGCGCACCGTGCTCGTGGCGCGCATGGGGTTGGGCCATGCGGGCGACAACGCGAACGTCGTGGGAATCGCGCCCATGCCTTCGCCCGGCGCGGCGAGGATGACACTCGCGGGCACGATGCGCGCCATTTGGAAGTTTTCGTAAGGCACTCCGGGCGGCAGGCCGTTCAAAGAGAGTTCGGCTTCGCCGACTTTGCTGATGGGATAGCCATTGACGGGAATGAGACGTACTTCATCGCACACCACGATGATGGCGCCCGAGGAGAGCACCACTGGCGCGCGGAACCGGCACTCGGCCTGCAGCGAGCCGCCGGGAAGTGGCCGACGCATGTCCATGCGGATCGGCAGCTGGCTGCATTCGAGTTCGCCCGAGTACGGAAAGCTCGATTGCAGCACGCCGCCCATGTAGGCCTCGCACACCACCTGGGGCGCGATGTCCAGATGGCTGAACACCAGTCGGTGCGGCACTGGCGAGCCGCCCGGCGAGCCTGACAGCGTGAGAGTCGCTGACTTGGCGCCCAGCTGCCCGGCGATCTCGACCGGTACCGTCAGACTCACAGTCAGGCCGTCGCTGCCGATCGGGATCATGTCGAGGTCGCCTTTGACCACATGACCCAGAGTCAGATCGTCAGCCGAGTCGATGTCGTACAAAGTGGTCGCGTGGACTTCGCGAAGATCGGCATTGCCGTATGCATCGCGAGCCCGCACGTGCAGGACCACCGCTTGCAGCGGCCCGTCGCCATCGAGATCGACGACTTTGCCGGGACCGTTGATCGTGGCCCACGTGGGAAGTACCGGGAAGCCATCGATGCTGTTGTTCGCAAGCGACGCGTCGCTACCAGTGCCCGAAACGGTGACGGCCTCGGGCCCGAGTCCAGAGATCCTGCCGAAGTAAGGCGTGCCCGGCGGGAGTTGGACGACGCTCACCGCCTTCGGCTGTGGCGCAGCCCCCCCGAGCGGTTGACCAGTGATGTTGTAGCCGATCTCGAGGTTGGTGATCGTAACGGGGACACCGTTGCGCACGATTCTCACCGGTGATTGAAAGACGAGCTGGAAGCACTCGCGATAGGGGCTCAGCCGGCGATAGGCAATGCTCGAGAACGACACACTCGAGCCCGGCAGGGCATGCAATTCGGCCAGACCATCGCCGTCGGAATCCAGGTCCGAGGCCCTGAGCACCATGGAGCCCTGGTTCGAGTTCGACTTGAAGTACGGGTTGCTGTGGTACTGCGACGCGGGCGAGAGCGTGACGACGGTGGAAGGAATCCCCGTGCTGCGGCGGATGACCAACGACGTCATGGGCACACACTCACCGTCGTCGCATGGATCGGCGTCGATCTGCAGCCCTACGCCTGGATCGGGCGTGAGCCCGCCCGCGAACGGCATGCGTATGCTGGGCACGCCATCGGTCATGTACGACACGCCATCGTTGCCCGAAGCTCCGATGTTGCGGATGGTGCTTGCGTCGCTTTCATCAGAAGTAAAAGTCGCCGAGCCGCTCAGGATCAGGGCCTTGGCGCCATTGTTGCGAATCTTGCTGTACTCCACGGCTTCGGTTGAAAGCAGCGTGAGTTCAGTGCCGGGCGAGAGGAATAAATCCTCGCTCGCGAAGCCGATGAGGTTCTCGGTGGGCCGAAGCGTCACGAACACGACCGAGTCGGCGTCGTACGGCACGCCGTCGACTGAGATGGTGGAGCCCGAATCGAACCCGAACCCCATGGTGACGACACCTGATTTCACGAGCGCGCGATGACTACGCGCCTTGGGCGCGCGAAGTTCGACCCCGTTGCCGCCATTGTACCCCCCGAGGATCAACTGCGGCTCGGGGTTATTCGGGACATGCTTGTAGAGTTCGATCGACTGACTCAGCGCGTCGGGATCGGCCTCAGCGCGGTACGCGACCTCGTTG
>JBKJOD010000390.1:0-9998 GCA_046593245.1 Phycisphaerales bacterium | reverse complement strand
CTGTATCCACCCGGATCGATCGTCAAGCCGCTCGTGCTCTGTGAGGCAATCAAGCGCGGTGTCTACTTGCCCGATCAGACTCTCCCATGCACAGGACATTTCTTTTCCGACAAACCCCTATTATTCCGGTGCTGGATCTACAAGTAGTTCCATACCACCCACACCGCCAAACTCGGCCATGACCTGGACGGCGCAGATGGCATCCGCTGCTCCTGCAACATCTTCTTCTTTGAAATGGCCAAGCGGCTTGGCCCCGAAGCAATCCACGATCTGTACACCGCGTACGGCGTCGGACGCGACGCCACACCCCTCAACATCTTTGGGCTGCCGCCGCTTCCTCAGGACGCGATCCAACTCAAGGCCGAGCGGTCCCGTCGCTGGGCAATCGATGTGGCCGATGGCGATCTGAAGCGGGGCGAGAATACGACGCCGCAGGAAGCGATCCTGATGGGCATTGGTCAGGGTCCATTGACTTGGACACCCCTGCACGCCGCGCATGCCTACGCCGCAATAGCTCGCAGCGGCGTGCTTCTCACGCCGCGCATCTACGCCCAAGCCCCGCAGCAACGCATCGATCTGGGCATCCCGCCTCGCGCAATCGCACAGGCACTCAAGGGTCTCTACGGCAGCGCAAATGAAGAAAATGGCACCACGCACGTCATCACCTACTCAATGCCCGATGGCTCTTCGAAGAGCGAGAGTGTTTTCACTGCACCAGGCATCAGCATCTGGGCCAAGAGCGGCACGGCGGACACGAATCCGTTCAAGGCCGACCTCGGTCAGCAAGACGGTCGTGATGAGCTGTACGACAGCGATCACGCTTGGTGCGTCTGCCTCGCAGGCGTGGGTGACCAGCCGAAATATGCTATCTCTTGCGTTGTTGATTATGGTGGCTCAGGCGGCAAGGTTGCTGGTCCGCTTGCCAGCCAAGTCGTGTACGCCCTCGCCGCCGAGGGCTATTTACCCGATCTGCGCGGCATGACCGGCACCAAGCAGGCGCACTCCGGAGAGCTCCGCTAATGCTTGCCGCGCTCCGCAAGACCATCTTCGGAGTGGACTTCACGCCCTGGCACGCGGCGTGGCTCTGCGTGCTCGGTGGGCTCGGGCTCTCTCTGCTTGGTCTATATGCGATTGATCTTGGCACCAACGAACTCGCACCCAAGTCGGGCGAGCTCATCACCATGTCGGGCCTGGTGATGCGGCAGGCCATCTACCTCGGCGTCGGCTTGCTCGCCGCCGGGTTGATTGCCGCGCCGCACCTGCGGTGGATTCGCTTCATCGCCTGGCCGCTCATGTGGATCCTCATCGGCCTGCTCATCTTCCTGCTTATTCCCTTCGTACCGACCTGGCTCGTGCATCCGCGCAATGGTGCAAGAGCGTGGATCGAACTTGGACCCATCGACTTCCAGCCCGGCGAACTCGCGAAGGTCGCGTTTGTTTTGGTGATGGCAGACTATCTGCGCTATCGGCAGAACCACCGCACCATCCTCGGGCTTGTCCCTCCCGCCGCAATCGCCTTTATTCCCGCCGCGCTCATCACGCTTCAGCCCGATCTTGGCATGGCGCTCCTTTTTGCGCCCGCAATCTTCGCCATGCTGCTGGCAGCTGGGGCAAAGATCAAGCACATGGCGGCCGTCGTGTTCATCGCGCTCTGCGCCATCCCAGTCTCCTATTTCTTCATGAAGCCCCACCAGAAAGCCCGCATCAACGGCATGATGGCGATGGTGAGCGACCCGAAGGCCGGCGCGGAGGGCATCAACTACCAGCCGCTCACCGCGCAGATGCTCATCGGCGCGGGTGAAGTGGTGGGGTTGCCGGATGCCAAAACCCGCACGCTGCAAAAATACAACGCGCTCCCCGAGCGTCACAACGACATGATCCTTGCTGTCATCATGACCCGCTTTGGCCTGATCGGCGGTCTCGCGCTCCTGGGCCTCTACGGCATGTGGTTTCTCGGCGCATTCCTTACCGCGGCCATGTGCAAAGACCCCTTCGGCCAACTTGTGGTCATCGGGCTCACCACGCTCCTGTTCGCGCAGATGTTCATCAACATCGGCATGGTCATTGGCATCCTGCCCATCATCGGGCTCACACTTCCATTTGTCAGCTACGGCGGCACCAGCATGGTCACCGTCTGGCTCATGACCGGCATCATCTTCTCGGTCGGATCGCGCCGTCTCGGCGGTGCTTACTGGCTCTCACGCCCCACCTTTGAGTTCAGCGACAGGCCGTCATATGGCCCCGCATACCCGCAACCGAAAATCGCACCTGCCGCCTCCTCCCGCCGCAGCCGCAGCGCGTGAGCCAATGCAATGGCTCCACACGACCGCCGCTGTCATCGGCAACCTTCTACCACCTCCGCGCCCACCGTCCTAAATGGATGCTGCGCACACCCATCGACAACCGACAGCCCGTCCACATCCCGACTACCGCCCTTCCCACTCAACACCGTCAACCGCTCGGACTGCCATGGTCTGGCGAACCGTCCGGCATCGCAACGGAATCCTGCACAGACCTTCCCACGCAAGTTCTTGTGAAACCACGACTTCGCAGCTCTCCGCTCCACCCGGACCGCCAATGTAACCGTCACGCATCGCAATCTCGCGCCAAACCGCCGAGCTTGCCCATCTTCCTACACGCTCGTCCGAGTTTCCATCTCCGAGCAAAGAAATCGAATCGAGGGATTTCTCTCCGAACAAATCACTTGCACGGATGCCATCCACTGTGTACGTTGGTCATCCTGTGAGGTCGTCCGCCCACCCCGGCACACGCCGGCGGGTCCCTTGATCGGTAAGACCTGCTGTTCTAATGCAGGTGACGCGGCACACTCACACGACCGCGCGGAGTTCTCCGCGACAGTCCCCGTTGACTGTGATCGAAGTTGTTCCCCCGACGCGCCCCGCACGCCGCGCCTATCTCTGTATACGCCCTCCCACCCGCAATCGTTTCGCAACCGTTTCCAGCCCGCCGCGCATTGCCCACCAGCCCACCACCCGCCGCCACGACAGCGGCCTCGCAAGAGAAGAGCAAGCACTATGACCACGATGCAAACCCTCACGACCCTCGCCCGCACGTGTCTGTCCAGCGTTGGCCTCGGTGCCGCTGCCTCGCGGTGCAATGGATCCGCTGGAGCGAAGCAGTGGGGAGCGGCATTGATCGGCGTCGCCACGCTGCTCGTCGCGCCCGATCTCTCTTCCGCACAAGTCGTCACGCAATCTGACTATGGTCTCAAGTCAGCCGTCGCGGATGGCACGCTGGGCAGCGATGAATACGGTCCTGCAAACTCGTTCGCGTACTCCGGCGGCGGCACCGGATTCGGTGGCGTCATCGGTGGTGCCACGGCAAAGCTCTACATGAAGAGCGATGCCAACACGCTGTACATCGGCTTCCAACCGGGCGCGGCCTTCGGAAGCAACAACTTTGCCGTCCTCTACCTGAAGACATCCTGCGGCGGCCAAAACGACCTGACCATGGCCGATTGCCAGGATGACGGTCGCTGTGTGATCTCAAACCTCGGCCAAGCCGGAAACGACGGCTTCCCGATGGATGTGAACTACGCCCTCGCCATCAGCCAGTTCGGCTGCACGCTCTTCCAGCTCAACGCCGGCGGCAACGGCTCGCTCACTCCCGTCAGCATCACCTCCCCGGGCACCAATGTCGGTGCCAACGCCGCGTTCCGCGAAATCTCCGTCGCACTTTCCACCGTCGGCCTCACTGGCGGCAAACGCAACGTCGATTTCTTCATGGCCCTCTGCTCCAACACGCTGTTCAACTCCAACGAGACGGTCCCGCCCATGGCGACGATCAACTCGAGTGCAAACCCGGGTCAGACCAGCACCGTGAACTACACGCTGTTCAATCGGTTTGTGACTACGTCGCCGATTGTCATCAGTCAGATATTCACCAACGGCGGACTGACGGGTGCGACGTGGAACTCTGACTTCATTGAACTCTTCAACTCGGGTTCCACCTCTGTTGATCTCACCAACTATTCACTCCATTACACAAGCACGACCGGTACTACGTGGAACCGCATGCCCATTGTGGGATCGGTTGCTCCGTTGTCGTATTTTCTCATTCGGTCCAACACGGGCAGTACGACTGTCGGTGCGCCTTTGCCTCGCCACGACTATTACAACTCTGCGTTCGATATGGCCCAAGGATCCACTGGCGGAAAGCTGGGCCTGCTGTTCAACTCAGCAACCTCCGCATCAACAGCGATATGCACGCCGCCAACAGGCGGAGCGTTGATTGACTTCATTGGCTACGGCACCGCAGCCGACGCCCGTGAGGCAGGTGGGATGCCGGGTAGCCCGGCTGGTACAACGGCGAACAACGCACCGGCACCATCGGCAACCAACTCATGTGTTCGCGCAGCATGTGGCGGAACCGACACAAACGCCAATAGTACGGACTTCGTCTCCGCAGTTGCCAGACCTCGCTCGTCGATCAATCCTGTATCAAATGGCGTGACGGGTGTCTCCGCCTTCTTCAGCGCGAACACGGGCTCTTCGGCGACGCTCACGATGCTCGCTCAAACGTGCGCTGGGGCAAACGTTACGGCGACCGCGACTGCATCGATCAACCTGAGCAGTTTCGGATTAAGCACGTCCCAGCCCATGTCTGGCCCTGTTTCGGGTGTGTTTACGCTGGCATCCGCGTCGTACACCATTCCCGCATCACAACCGCTTGGAATCTATTACCTGCCCGTGTCCATTGTGGATGGAACGGCGACCGGGGGTGGAGTTGTCGTTGTTAACGTCACGAGCGCTTCCGCACCCGGCAACAACACTTGGACCGCCAGCCCAATTTCGGCCTACATCATTCCGGCGGGAGGCGGACGGGTAGAAGGCACGGTTGTCAACGCCACGAACGATGGGGATGCCTCCTGTGACACAGCGACTGTCGGTTCCGCTAAGGACGTGTATTACTACTTCACTCCAACGGTGAGCGGCACCTATTCCGCAGACATGTGTATCAGTTCCTACAACTGGGACGGAACGGTTTCATTCCACTTCGGCGGCGCACTTCCGAACGCGACGATCGGTACTGCTCCCGGAAATCAGGTATCGAGTGCAGCCTGCAGCGATACTGGTTCGCCAAGTGGATGCGGTTCTCACGGTTTCGCTTCCGCCTCACTCATCGCGAATACTACCTATACCGTTCGGTGCAACACCTACAGCGCAACGCTTCCAGCTACCCCGTTCCCGTTCGCGCTCAATGTTCAGCCAGTATTTCCTACCAATGACATGTGTTCTGCTGCAACTGCGATCACGATTTCTGCTGGCTCGGGAAGTGCAACAGCCAACAACGCACTCGCTCGCACGCCAATGGATCCAAACGTGCCTTTCTCGCCGTGCGCCATTGCAGGCAAAGATCTGTATTTCTCATTCACCACAAACGCTACTGCTAGTTCTTGGGTAATCAGCACCTGCTCAGATGCGACGCAAGACACGGTTCTCGAAGTGTTCTCCGCTTGTGGTGATTCGTGTTCGCTCGCCTGCAGCGACGACTCCCCAGGATGTGGGAATGGCACCCAGTCCAGCGTAACGATCTCATTGGCGGCATCCACAACCTATCGAGTCCGTGTCTCCTCAAAGGGTGCCAATCCCCCCGGCGGCACCATTGCCCTCAACGTCGTCCAAGCCGTCGCCCCCGCCAACGACAACGTCGCTAACGCCGCAACCCTCTCACCCACTGGCAGCGCCACTGGCACTACCTCATTCGGTACCAACGACGGTTCTGCAACCTGCGATCCGAGCGGATCGTCTGGGCGAGATGTTTGGTACACCATCACCACTATCGGCCCCGGCACGCTCGCGCTCAACGTCTGCACCTTCGGCTCCGGCGTTGATCCGGTCCTCAGCTTGTACACCTCTGGCGGGTCCGAACTCGCCTGCAACGACACCTGCGCGGGCACACCTTGCGCTGGCCCAGGTGCCTGCCTCACCAGCCCCTATCTTGCTACCGGTACCTATCGCGTCCGCGTCTCTGACAAGGGCGGCACCGCGGGGACATTCACTCTTTCCAGCGCGTTCACGGCGGCCCCCACCAACGACCTCTGCTCCGCCGCCGCCACACTGACCATTTCCAGCAACGCGGCCACAGTCACATCCAACAACGCCAGTGCCGACCCCACTCTGGATCCGTCTGCCCCCGCGATGTGCGCCACCGCCTCGAAGGACATGTTCTACTCTGTCGCCATTCCCGCAAGCCCGGCTGGATCCAACCTCTGGAGATTCGCCCTCTGCACAGGAACAACGCAGGACACCGTTCTTCAGGTCATCGATGCCTGCAGCGGGGGAACTTCGCTCGCCTGCAACGACGACGACGCCACCTGCGGCACGGGTACCCAATCCCGTGTCACCGTCTCGCTCACCGCTGGCACCACCTATCGCGTGCGTGTCGCCTCGAAGGGGGCAAACGCCGCAGGCGGCGCGTTCACGCTGACCGCCGCGCTCGTCCAAGGTGCGTGCTGCACCGGCGCAACCTGCAACCTCACGACCTCGGGCACGTGTGCGAGCAGCTATCGTGGCGACGACACAACCTGCACTCCCATCAGCTTCTGCGTTGCAACCTGCTGCCTCCCCGACGGCTCGTGCACAACAATTGTCCCCACGTCTTGCACCACCGGCACCCCCGGTTCCTTCGGAACTGTTTGCGGCCCCACCGGGTATTCTGTACTCAGTCAGTCAAATCCTGTTGAGGATATTTCCTCGGGTTCCACGCTTGGTATCACTGGCGACGACAACACATCTGCAAATCTCGCCTTGGGCTTCACATTCCAGTATTTCGGCACGGCCTTCACAAACTTCTCGATGTCAACCAATGGGTACTTCGGGTTGTTCCCGAGCTCAACCGGCACGGTCGCGTCAGTGAATACGAATGTCAGCCCTTTGCCAAGCACCTCTGCGCCCTTCAACCTTATCGCGCCGTTGTGGGATGACCTCGTTGTTGATGCAACTGCTCTCACTCGCTACAAAGTCTCTGGTACCGCACCATACCGGCGATTCGTGATCGAATGGCGCAACGCGTACAAGTACAACGGGGGCTCGACTTCCCCGCCCTTCGGCGTCAACGGAGATCGTTTCACCTTCCAGGCCATCCTTTACGAAACGTACAACTCCATCGAGTATCGATACAGCGCGTACACGTATTCAGGCACGGCCGGCGATCAGACGATTGGCATCAACAACGCCGCAGGTACCGCTGGTGCAAACATTTCTTCCAGTGCTCTTGCTACTGGGCAATCGCGCCTTCTCATCCCAACTGGCTTGGCCTGCACCCAGCCCGTTGGTGCCTGCTGCACCGGTACTGGCGGCACCACTTGCACGACTCCACTCATCGACTATGCCTCGTGCCAAGCTGCGGGTGGAGCTTTCCTTGGTGCTTCAACCGCCTGCTCGCCCAATCCATGCCTACCCACCGGCGGCTGTTGCGATGCGAATGGCGTCTGCCAAACCGTTTCTCAGCCCACCTGCAACGCTCTGCCCGGAAGCATCTACTTCGGTGATGGCATCGCCTGCACCACCACCAACTGCGTCACCGGTGCCTGCTGCACCACCTCGCTCGGCTGCAACGCCCGCACCTCCGTCGGCTGCGCGAATCAGGGCGGCTACTACACCGCCAACGGCACCCTCTGCTCCACAACATCCTGCCCCACCGGTGCATGCTGCGCCGCCTCCGGCAACTGCACCGTCGTTCTCAACGCTGCCGCCGGCACCCAGTGCACCGCCACCTATCTCGGCTCCGGCTCCACCTGCGGCACCGTCACCTACGCCGCTCCCTCCACACTCTCCACAGCCATCATCGATGACATCTCTGCCGCCGGTTCTAATCCGGGCACCGCCTACACCCAAGGCGGCGGTGGTGGTACCACCGGTCTGGACGATGGCAATCAGCTCAACGTGCCCATTGGGTTCTCCTTCAACTACTTCGGCGCGCCGCAAACCACGCTGAACATCTGCACCAACGGCTTCGTCAACTTTGGCACGGGTTCGACTTCCACCAGCGGCACTATCCCCAACGCCACAGCACCCAACAACGTCATTGCGCCCTTTTGGGTGGATTTGCTGCTCGCCAGCGCAAATCAGATCACGTACAAGACCCTCGGAACCACCCCGAACCAGCGCTTCATTGTCCAGTGGACAGCCGTTCCGCGCTACCTCTCCGGCTCTCCCTCGGGCGCAAACACCTTCCAGATTGTTCTGCACGAAACGGCGAACACCGTCTCCTTCCGCTACAGCCTGCTCAATCCCGGGACTGCAACCGCTGTTCCCACCATCGGTCTGGAAAACAGCGACGGCACGGTTGGCACCACCGTGACTGCCGCCAGCATCGGCGCCGGCTCGACTACGCGCGTCTTCATCCCCTCCGGCCTCTCCTGCCCCCAGCCCTCCGGTGCCTGCTGCGCGACCTCCGGCTGCACCCAGGTCACCTACGCCGCGTGTATTTCCATCGGCGGCGACTATCGCGGCGACAACTCCGCCTGCCCCAGCACCCCCGGCTCTCTGGCAGCCACTCCCAGCCACGTCTGTCCCACGTTCTCTTCCGACCTCACCGCTTCCGTCGGCTCCGGCGAAATCGTCGAGTGGTACACCGGCTCCTGCGGCGGCACGCTCCTGGGCACCGGTTCGCCCTTCGCTGTCACGCCCACCGCAACCACCATTTACTACGCCCGCGCCCGCAACACCACCAGCAACTGCGTGAGCAACATCTGCGCGTCAGTTCAAGTTGATGTGGATCCGGTCGCGGTGGCCGCAACGTCGGCCTCCGCCAGCACCTCCACGTTCTGCTCCAACGCTCCGCCAGCTGGCACGCTCACCCTTACTGCCGTGGGCGGTTCGGGCACCACCCTTGAGTGGTATGACGACATCTGCGGCGGCAACCTCATCGGCACCGGCAACCCGCTCACCGGAGTTCCCGTCCCCGCCAGCACCAAGACCTATTTCGCTCGCTGGACCACTACCTGCGGCTCTACGGGCTGCGTCAGCACCACCGTCTCCGTTGTCCCCGCGCCCATCGTCAGCGCAGGATCCGGCTCCACAATCTGCTCTACAGGTACTGCCTCGCTGAACGGTTCGGCCTCCCAGACCACCGGCGTTACTTGGTCCGGCGGCACCGGCACCTTTGGTAGCATCAACAGTGCCATCACCACCTACACGCCTGGCTCTGGTGAATCGGGCGACGTCCTCCTCACACTGACCGCCGCTGGCAACAGCCCCTGCGCTTCCGCACCCAGCACGGTCACCATAAACGTCCAACCCCTTCCCGCCGCGCCCGGTACCAGCGCGAGCACGTCCATCTGCAACGGAGGCACCGGAACAACGCTCACGGCAACGCACGCCGCGAACGAAGTCGTTGACTGGTACGTCGGTTCCTGCTCCGGCTCAGTCGCGTTCACCGGTAACTCCTACTCCGTCAACCCCACAACGACCACGCACTACTTCGCCAAGTCCCGCAACACGCTCGCCGCGAGCTGCGCTGGCCCCTGCGCCGAAGTGGTCGTGACAGTTATTGAGCCCCCGACCGTCTCGGCTGGTCCCAGCCCGACAGTCACGGCTTGCTCCGGTGGCCCATATCCGCTCACGGGTTC
Organism: Phycisphaerales bacterium; assembly: GCA_046593245.1. Classification (GTDB taxonomy): domain Bacteria; phylum Planctomycetota; class Phycisphaerae; order Phycisphaerales; family UBA1924; genus UBA4658. The sequence goes on along the minus strand of JBKJOD010000390.1, from coordinate 403 downwards.
CACCACGAACTCCGCCAGCGTGCTCTGGTCCACCTCCGGCACCGGTACTTTCACCGCGCCCGCCTCGGCCGTGACCTTTTACTCGTTCAGCCCCGCAGATATCTCTGCAGGCACTGTCACCCTGACACTTACCGCGCAGCCCAACTCCGGCTGCTCGGTCCCGGCGACAAGTTCAATCGTTGTCACGATTCAACCCCGTCCGGCGACATCAGTCGTCAGCGCTTCGTACGCTGCGAACCAGTACGGCGATGTCGTCACCTTCCCCGGCCAGCCCGGCAACTTCATTGTCGGCTGCACGGCCTTCGCTGACATCCAGTCCGCCATCAACTCTGTCTCCGGCAGCGATGTCTACGTGGGCCCCGGCACCTTCGCCGCGGACCTGACCATCTCCAGCCACGTGAAT
>JBKJOD010000385.1:0-7503 GCA_046593245.1 Phycisphaerales bacterium | reverse complement strand
TTCCAGGTGGCCCAGACCAGTTCCGGCTTCGGCGGCATCCAGGTCCAGAACTGGGAGGATCGCAAGCGTTCCACCGCGGACATTCGCAACGAAGTGTTCGGCAAGCTCATGCCCATCAAGAGCATTCGAGCGATTCCCAACCTGCCACCGCCGCTCCCCGGCGCGGGCCAGTTCGAGGTCGAGTTCATCGTCACCAGCACCGCCAGCGCGGAACAGATGGCCCCGTACGCCGGGCAGCTTGTGGGCATGGCCTTCGGCAGCGGCAAGTTCCTGTACGCGGATACCGATCTAAAGATCGATAGGCCGCAGACGCGGATCGTGATCGACAAGGACAAGGTCGCGGACGCGGGGCTCAACCTCGCGACCGTCGGCCGCGATCTGGCCGTGCTGCTCTCGGGCGGATACGTGAACCGATTCAACTACGACGGACGCAGCTACAAAGTGATCCCGCAGATCGCGGATTCCAGCCGCAGGTCGGCGGACCAGCTCCTGCAGATGAAAGTCCGCACCCCCGACGGCGGCCTTGTCTCTGTCGCATCGATAGCGAAGCTTGAAACTGAAACAGCCCCGCGCACGCTGACACGATTCCAGCAGCGCAACAGCTTCAAGGTCTTCGGCGTCGTCGCGCCGGGATCAACAAAGGAAGAAGCCCTGCACGCGCTGGAAGTCGCGGCCAAGCAAATCCTGCCGCCGGACTACGCGATGGACTACGCCGGCGAGAGCCGCCAGCTCCGCACCGAAGGCGCAACGCTCGCCGTCACACTCGGCTTTGCGCTCGGGCTGATCTATCTCGTCCTCGCGGCCCAGTTCTCCAGCTTCCGCGACCCGCTCATCGTGTTGCTGGGCAGCGTGCCGCTGGCGATCTCAGGCGCACTGGTGTTCACGTATCTCGGCTTCACCACCATCAACATCTATTCACAAGTCGGGCTCATCACGCTGGTCGGCCTGGTCGCCAAGAACGGCATCCTGATCGTGGAGTTTGCCAACCACTTGCAGGAGCAGGGACTCTCCAAGTCCGCCGCCGTACGCGAGGCCGCGATGACGCGCCTCCGACCGATTCTCATGACATCCGCCGCCACCGTCTTCGGCCACTTCCCGCTCGTCCTGGTCACTGGTGCTGGTGCAGCCGCCCGCAACAGCATCGGCATCGTGCTCGTCACCGGCATGAGCATCAGCACGGTCTTCACGCTCTTCGTCGTGCCCGCCATCTACCTGCTTGTCGCTGCGAAGAAGAAACCGCACTCGGCGATGCACACACGCGACTCGCACGGGGTTCATCCGTTGCCCGTGCCGTTTTGAAGCACGCGCTAGCGCACTCTGAATCACCTCCACACTGATATTATTGTGCGACTTACGTTCGACTCACGCACATTTCCGCGCGACGTACTCGAACACTCGCTCATGCAATACGTGTGTTGTGGATGGCCGACACTGGCTTCTAAGCGTGGCACGCTCAACCGGGCTTTGCGTGCAACATTCGGGTCGGAAGGGGAATCGAAATCACACTGGAAACCGCGAGAACTCCGGCGACTGCAACGAATGCACCCGAAAGTCCGAATCGCTCGCTCAGCCATTGCGCCAGTTGCGGGCCGACCGACGCGATCGCCCACGCGCCGCCCATCATCAATCCGGATGCCAAGCTGGTTCGATGTGGCAGCAGCCGCTGTGCGAGCGAGATTGTGGTGGGGATCACACCCGCATAGCCGAATCCGGCGGTGAAGCAGAGTAGCAGCGCGAGCAGGCCGCCCGCATCCCCGAGTTTCAACCACGCGCCGGTATAGGGCATGAACGCCAGCGCGGCCGCACCGATAAGCGGAACAATGACCAGCACCATTTTCTCACGATGCTTGGCGATGAGGAAGCCGATCGTGAGGCCGCCGACACCCATGCCGATCTGCTTCGCGCCCTGCATCGGGCCGTTGATCTGGGCGGCCGCTGCCCGCGCGGCGTCATTCAACTCGACTGCATTTGAAGCGAGCAATGCCTTTACCTCAGACCAACGAATGATGAGCTGGATCAGGCACATGTCCGTCGTAAAACGCAGCACGTTGCCGAAGTACAGCAGCCCAATGGCAAACCAACGAGCGCGACGCTCGTACTTGGGGAGCGCGGCGTGGTCCGCCGCGGCGGTGTGATGGCGGTGTGGAATGGAATGAATCGCCCACGCGAGCACCACGGCGAACGCGAGACCGGGGATCGCCAGCCACGCGAGCGAGGTCAGGCCACCCTCGATGCCGTCGCCGGGTGTGCCCGACGCACCGATCGCGCGAGCGGCGAAGAAGGCGACGTACAGCGGAGTCATGACGTTGCCGAGGGTGCCGCCGATCATGCCGGAGGCATGGAAGATCGCCAGAGCGCGAGAGCGATGAATACCCGCCAGGTGCCCGACGGCGGCCGCTGCGACCGGGTGGAACGCTCCGATACCCGCGGCGGCGACGATCTGAAGCATGAGCAACTGATGGAACGAATGCACGAAACCAATCGCTGAAACGCAGGCGACGGCCACCAGGAGGCCGAGGGTGCCGAGCAATCTTGTGTCGAAGCGATCTGAGGCGAGCGCAACTACCGGCTGAATCAGGCCGCTGGAGAGAGACCCCGCGCCGAGAATGATCGCGCCTTGGGCGTGCGTCATGTGAGCGTGGCCTTCGAGAACGGACATCAGTGGCACGACGACGAATGAGAAGAAGTCCACGACGGCATGGGCGACGATCGCGCCCCACATGCGGGCAGTGGAACCCGCTGCTGGAGTCGAGGATTCACGAACAGGACGGATTGTGGACGAAGTTGGCATAGTGGGCGGACCCGCCAAGAGGTCTGCCGGGTGAGCGCGAAGCAATCCTTGACCGGGTGCAGTACGCTTTCCTCTGGAATCTGCACGGAGAACGCGGAATGCACTTTCAACGACCACGGCTCAAGAAACTTCGGCGGCAACTGCAACTCAAGCCCCCGGGCACGGCCCCGGAAACATTGGTAGCCGATCCGCAGGCGCTCGCGCCAAAGGTGCGCGCCATCGGGTACGGCAACAACGCGGCTGGCGCACCGATGCACGAGGAGATCGACGGCGCGACGATCGAGCAGATTGTGGATTTGCGGCGACGCATGCCGCAGGTCTGGGTGAACGTGGATGGATTGGCCGACGCGGAACTGGTTCGAAGGATCGGCGAGCTGTTCGGGCTGCACAAGCTTGCGCTCGAGGATGTGCTCTCCACACACCAACGGGCGAAGGTGGATCAGTTCGGAGATCACCTCTTCATCGTGCTCCGCGAGCCGCTGCCGCCGGAAGGATCGGATCGGATGGAGGCGGAGAAGGTGAATACGGCGCACTTTGACACGGATCAGGTGAGCATGTTCCTCGGGCAGAACTTTCTGGTGTCGTTTCAGGAGAAATATGGCGACTGCCTCGGGCCGGTGCGCGATCGCATCCGGCAGTATCGTGGCAAGGTGGTCTCCGCGGGGCCGGACTACCTTGCGTATTCGATCATCGATGCCATCGTCGACGCGTATTTCCCGGTTCTGGAATACTTCGGTGAAAAGCTCGATGAGCTTGAGGACGAGGCCGTCACGCGCCCAACGCGAGCGACGGTTCACACCATCCACGCGATGAAGCGGGAACTGCTGGTGGTGCGGCGCGCCATCTGGCCGGCACGCGAGGCCATCAATCTGCTTGTGCGCGATGAGAGCCACCTGATCTCACCGGAGACGCGGGTGTACATCCGCGATGTGTACGACCACATGGTGCAGCTCATCGACGTGCTGGAGAACTACCGCGAACTGGGCTCGGACCTGATGGACATTTTCCTTTCCAGCCAGTCCAACAAGCTCAACGAGGTGATGAAGGTGCTCACGATCATCGCGACCATCTTCATGCCGCTCTCGTTCATCGTCGGCATCTGGAGCATGAACTTTGATCCGGACAAGAGCCCCTACAACATGCCGGAACTGCGCTGGCGATACGGCTACCCGATGGCGTGGGGCGTCATGCTCGCAGTCGCGGGAAGCATGCTCTTCTGGTTCTGGAAACGCGGGTGGATCGGCATCGGTAAATGGAAACAGCAGTGATCGCTATCTGAGCTTTCCACCAACGGAACGCTCGAGCTCGATCCGCGCCAGTGCGGCACGCTCGCGGAGATCGACCACACGCACACGCGACTCGGCCACCTGTTGCTGCGCTTCCAGAAGCACGGTAAGGTCCGCCTGTCCTGCGCTGAATGAGCGGCGAGCGAGTTCCAGATTCGCGGATGCGAGAGTGGCAACATCCACGTCGTAGCGGCTGGCAAGTTCGCGGGCGGTACGCTCTTCAATGAAGGCGGTTCGCGCTTCGGCGATTGCTTCCTCATGGACTCGCCGATGCTCGAGCGCAAGGCGGCGCGCTTCCGCCTGGCTCTTGGCAACGCGGGCATCCCCCCAATCAAAGATCGGGAGGCCGACAGACACCGACGGGCCAAGTTCCCTGCGGCCGTCGTCGGTTCTTTCGAATGCCGGGCCAGCACTCATGTCCAGTCGCCCCTTGCGTTCGCTCTGAACACGCGAAAGTGCTGCATCACGAGCTGCGGCGGCCGCGGCGACATCCAGTCGCTGCGAGCCCACAAGCGTGATGATCTGCTCTTCGGTCTCTTCGGGCATCGCAGCATGAGCGGCTTCGCCGGGAGCGATCTCCCAACTACCCGCGTATCCGGCGTGCCCAATCCTCACCAGAAGACTTCGTTTTCGCACTTCGAGCGTGCTGATGCGCTCCGCGAGTTCGGTGGTCAGCTTGACGAGCAGCAGCCGCTGGCGGTTGACTTCCAGCGAAGTGTCCTCGCCAGCCGCGACTCGGCGGAGGGCCTGCGCCACAGCGCGTTCGGCTTCGCTGACGGCGTCCCGCACCGGGCCGATCGCGCCAGATGCGAAGTCCACCCGGACATACGCCGCGCGAGTATCGGCGACGGTGCGGAGCGCACGATCACTGCATTCGAGCACTCGGCCACGAAGCTCCGCGTCCGCGGCGGCCATGCGATCGCCACGGGTGAGCAGCGCGGTGAGTTGCTGCGTCAGTCCGACGCCGACTTTCGTCGCGCCGCCGGAACCATCCACTGGAAAACCAAGATCAAGCGCCAGAACGGGATTTGGAAGCAGACCGGATTGCACAAGATCCGCGCGTGCTTCGGCGATGCGTTCGAGTTCCTGAAGAAGCCGGGCGTCATGTTTCAGCGCCAGCCGCACGGCGGTGATCTCATCAAGCCGCTCAGGGAAATGCACGTCGCTTTCTGTGGAGGAGAGCCACGCAGGAAGTTCACCCGTGCGTTCGCGCACCACTTCCGCGGCATGCTCGATATCCGGCTTCGGATCCAGCGACTTGCATCCACTGAGACCGATACACATCGTCGCGGCCGCGATCACCAGCGCGGCCGCGTTTGTTGTTTCCATCCGCACACGAGCTCCCATTGTCACTTCCCTCCAGCGGGCTTTTCGGACTTTCCATGTTCGTGCTTCGAGTGATCCGTCATGGGTGCGGACTCACCAGTCTTACCTGACGTATTCGGCTTGACGTCGATCGTCACCGGGTAAGTCAACAGCTTGCCCTTGTGTTGGAACTGCGCGAACGCTCGATACAGGCCGGGCTCAGGGAAGACAACATGGAATACGACATCCGACTTGTTGCCATTCCCCAGCAGCATCTCGCGGCCTTTCTTCATTATCGATTCGTCGCTGTGGGCATGGCCCGCGTGGCTGTGGGACGCCTCGCCCTTTCCATCCTCCTTCTTCTCGTCAAAGTCCATCGGATGGGCGTGCACGTAATGCTTGAAGTCCGCGGAGACGATGACCAGATGGCCCATCGCGCCCATCAGCGGCTGCAGATCCGTGACGGGCTTGCGATTCAGATCGATGCCGTACCGCATGAACATGTCCTCGCCCGCGATGAAGTCCTGGCCGTTGCAGCGCACGCGGAACTCGTAGTCGCCATCGGTACCCACGCCGTCGAAGTTGGATTCGAGCTTGATGTTCTCGTGCTGCGGCGCACCGCCATCGCGCACCTTGAACTCGTACTTGGAGACCTGATTCTCCGCACCGGTGGGCGTGAAGTCAGAATACGCGAAGAACTTGCCGCCAAACGGAAACGTGACTCGTTCCAGTACAAAGGTTCCATCGGGCTGGCGGCGCGGATGCTGGTGGGAGTAGAACGACAGATCCTCGCTCATGAGCATGAAGTGCAGTCGATATTCGTGGACTGTGTCCACCTTGTCCACCGGCTCGCCGGATGGCTGGAGCAGCTTGATCTCGAGCGTCACGGGCTGCCCGGCCTCGACGGCTGTCGCCGATGAGACCCTTGCGTAATACGGAGTCTTGCTGAGGGCCGTCAGTTCCATCTTGCACACAGGGCACGTTCCCGGTTTGTCATACTGCTTCAGCCCTTCGCAGTGCATCTCGCACACGAATGTTTCGGGCTTGGCGACAACCGGTGCCCGCGCGGCCTCATCCAGCTTGGCCAGCAGTACCTTGAGCTTTTCAAAATGTGCTTGTGCTTCCTGAAGTTTTCCAGCATCCGCCGCGTCGTGGAGTGCATCGGCCTCCGCGGCGGCCTGCCGTCCAATCAGATTGATTGCCTTGACTCGCTCCTTGGGGACGGCGGCATCGGCGAGCGCAACGCGACCGATGGCCTTGGTAAGCTCCATCAACGTGAAGGCCGGCTCGTGTGCATCTTTCATGCTTCCAGCAACGAGCACCTTCTGCAACTCGATCCGCTCCGCCTCTATTCGCTTGAGCCCTTCGGCCAAAGTCTTGGGCGGCTGGACATTTGGCTCGGCATGGTCGTGCTGGGCTCGCGCATTCCCGCTGCTCAGTCCGATTGCAATCACCATCGCCGCTATCACTTGCATCCACTTCATGGCAACACTCCTTGCACAAATGCACAACTCATTACGCATGTTTCGTCCCCTCCAGTTCGCCCAGCCCGTCGACATCGCCGCGATTGTGTTTTTCAACCACGGAAGCGGACGATGCGCCCGCGAATCGTAGAAAGACCGCGGGCGTGACGAAAAAGTCCAGCAGCGTGGAACTGATCAACCCGCCGAAGATCACGATCGCCAGCGGATACAGAATCTCCTTGCCGGGCGCTTCGGGAGACATCAGGATCGGCACCATCGCAAGGCCGGTCGTGAGCGCGGTCATCAGCACCGGTGCGACGCGTTCCTGCGACCCGCGGATGACCATCTCTCGCCCGAAGGGCATCTTTTCTTCTGTCATCAGATGGATGTAGTGGCTCACCATCAGCACACCGTTCCGGGCCGCGATGCCGCACAAGCTGATGAAGCCGATCAAACTCGCCACGCTGAACGTCTCTCCCACCATCACCAGCGCCGCCACCGCACCGATAAACGCGAACGGAATGTTCAGCATCACCTGCACGGCCATCATCCAGCTTCCAAAGTGCGTCCAGAGCAACGTGAACATGAGCACCAGCGAGACCAACCCGAGCGTGACGATGGTGCGCACCGCTTTCTGGCGGCTCTCAAACTGACCCTC
>JBKJOD010000158.1:0-3717 GCA_046593245.1 Phycisphaerales bacterium | reverse complement strand
GTTCGTGAAGATGCGCCACCTCGTGGCGTCGAGTGATTCGCTGACGCGGCAGATCGAGGCGCTGGATGCGAAGTTCGAGGGGCGGTCCAAGGAGCACGAGCAGCACATCCAGCAGTTGTACGCGCTGCTTGATGAGCTGGTCAACCCGCCGGAGCCGCCGCCGAAGAAGCGGATCGGGTTTCGGGCGCATGATGACGATGATGCGCCCGTGGCGATGCAAAAAACCATCAAAAACACGAAGAAAACATGAGGTTATCACAATCTGTGATAACCTCGGCAGGGCATCACTTCGCGTCGGCACGCATCTTCCGAATCGCTTCCAGCCGCTGCTTGTGAATGTCGCGGGTGGGTTCGAGCTGGGTCAGGGCTTCGATGTGGCGTTCCGCGCCGGCGAGGTCTTTTGATTGGATGGCGATGGTGGCGGCGAGCTCGCGGGGGACGGGGTTGAAGGGGTCGATCTGGGTCGCGCGTTCGGCGCTCGCGGCGGCTTTGGGCATCTCGCCCAGCGCGGCGTAGCGGCGGGCGAGTTCCATCGCGTAGGTTGGGAGCTTCTGCTCGCGCTGGTCGAGGAACTCCAGGTGCGGGATGGCCTTTGCCGCCTGCTCGTTGAGGTTTGCGGCATCAGTGGCCGCGGCTTCGAGATACATGCGGGCGAGCAGGCGGTGGGGTTTGGGATCAACGGGCCGCGCGGCGGCGTAGCGGTTGATGAGTGGTTCGATGTCGGGCGTGGCGCGCCCTTTGTTCTGCTGCACCGCGTTGTCCACGGCGAGTTCGAGCGCATCGGGGTGGCGCGGGTATTGCTCGAGCCACTTGGTCACCATCTCGGGCGTGGGCTCGGGAAGCTCAACCGAGTCGTCGTCCTCGGTCGGATGGCCATCGGCGATGCGCTGCAGCGCGAGCTTGGCATCGGCATCGAGTTTGTCGGCGGAGAGCAGTGCTTCGCGAGCCAGCAGCGAGCGAAGCTGCGGCGTGCCCTCGGGAACATCCAGACCCCACTCGATGATTTGGGCTTTGGACCAGGTGATGAAGTCGGCCAGAAACTGGGCGCGGCTGATGCCCAGGACGGACTGGAAAGCTTCCTCCTCGCGCACGCCCGCGGCGTACTTGTCCATCAGTTCCAGCGGCGCCCGCGCGCCGGCACGCTGGGAGATGTACTCGTACATCCAGTGGCCCTGCGCGTAGGCCTGCGAGCGGTCGGTCTGTTTCTTGGGGCGGATGAAGGCGAGGTTGATCTCGGTGAAGTCGAAGAGCTTGTTGTTGCGGTGCGCTCCGGCCAGGAGTTGGCAGGTCTGGAAGTCGCGCGGGGCCTGCTCGAGATAGACGGCACTCGCCTCGGTGAACCAGTGTGGGATGCGGTTGTTGGTGCGGCCGAGCGTGACGGTGTGCACGAACTCGTGGCGCAGCACGCGGACCCAGTCGTAGGTGCCCAGGTGATTGGGGCCATCGCGCGGAGACTCCATTGCGATGACGGGGCCGGTGGAGGCGGCGATGGTGTGGATCGCGGGCATGCCGGCGATGCGAACGCCGAACCAGCGGTGGTCTGGCATCAGGTCGATGACGGTCTTCTGCTTGGGCTCGTAGTCGATGCCGCCGTCCTGGTTGCCGGTGACGATCGCGTAGTTGCGCTCCAGCGGCGCGGCCATGTCGCGGGCGAGCAGAGTGTCCGATGGGCCGCCATCGGTGTTCGCGCCGGGCTTGCAGCGGATGATGTAGTGCGGCGTCTCAATGCGCTCGTAGGTTTGCAGTTCGCGGGCGAGGCGGAGCGAGTTGTCGGCGCGGGCGTTGAACGGGTCCAGCGCGAAGGCGCGTTCGAGAGAGCGGAGAGCGTCGGCATCCTTGCCGGCCTGCATGAGCATGAGGCCGAGATCGATGTGCGGCTCGGGGGCGAAGGGTTGGCGCTTGGCGGCCTCTTCGAGATGCGTCTGCGAGGGGCCGTACTGGCGAGCATCGCTGAGAGCGCGACCGACCTCGTAGTGGGCGAGCGGGGAGCGGCCGAAGCTGGCATCAAAGTCGGCGAGCGCGGCGTCGGCGGTCTTGAAATCAAAGCTCACGGCGAGCGCGGCGCAGTTGAGGGCGAGCAGGCGCGGGGCATTCGGGAACTTGGCGAGTTGCGGGATGAGGACTTTGGCGGCATGCGCGCCCTCGGATTGGCGGAGGAGGGCGCGGGCGATGATGGCCGCGGCGTCGGGGGAGATGCTGCCGGGATCGAGCGCGACGAACTCTTCGGGGAGCGGATCGGGATCGCCGCCATCGCCCATAGCGGGCCAGTCGGAGGAGAGCAGGTCGAGACGCTTGGCGATGGACTCGGCTTGAGCGAAGCTGAAGCCCTCGACCATGAGTCGGCCGAGCATGGACCACGCCCGGGCGCTGGATGGATTGAGATCCAGCGCGCGGCTGATGGCGGCTGCGGCCTCGGCCTTGTTGTCGCGCGCGGCGAGAAGATCGGCTTGGGCGAGGAGCGCGGGCCAGGAGAGGCGGTCGGCAGAGTTGACGATGTCGTCGAGGCGTTTGAGGAGGGCTTTGTAGTCGGCCGCGCTGGTGGTTGCGCCGGATTTGCCGGTGGCCGGGCCACGGAGGCGGAGCTTCATGGTGGCGAGCGTGACGGCCTCAACGATGTCATCCGGCTCGGTGTACGAGTTTGCGGCGAGGTCTTTGAGAATGGGTGCGCCGGCGGTGATGGCATCGTCGAACTTGCCCTCGTCTTCGAGCATGGAAGCGCGGATGCGAAGTGAGCGAGGTGAGTGCCGAGTGCCGAGTGCCGAGTCGAAGGCGTTGAGGAGGGTGCGGGCGGCGGGGAAGTCGCCGCGTTGGGCGGCGGCTTCGGCGCGATCGAGGGGATCGGCGTCGGTGTCGGAGGGGGCGAGCGCGGGGTCGGAGAGAACGCCGCGGATGAGGGCGGCGCGGGCGACGCGGGCGGGTGTGTCGAGGTCATCGGGCGTGTAGCGGCCGAAGCGGATGCGGGCATCTTTGAGCTGGTCGGGGGAGAGATAGGCGGCCGAGAGGAGAGACTCGACGGAGGCTGGGGTGGTGGAGAGGCGCGCGGGTTGGGTGCGGGTGTCGGCGGGAGTGGGCTGGACAGAAGGGGGTTGGGAGAAGGCAGAGGTGGAGAGGGTTGTGCCGGCGCAAAGCGCACAGAGGAAGGACATGGAGATGAGATGGCGCGAGCGAGCGGAGGTGCGCGCACGGGCGAGCGGTTCGTCGGCCCTCCGGGCCGGGATGCCATCTGCGGTTTCCAGGGGCTTGATCGATCTCCCGTTGGTCGATCGATCTGCGCCCCTGGCAACGGTCGTGCGCCCTGCGGGCGGAAGGCGAGTCGGCGCGGCGAACTCGTGGTCCGCGTGCCGAGAACGCAAAGGGATAGTGGGGGCGGTCATGACCTATTCATCGGTCCGAAGGTGTGGGAGGTCAATGGATATACGGACCAAGAGGGAGGGCGTTCGTGCGGATCAGATATGTCTGCTCAGCCGGAAACTGAGTGCGAATGGGGGCACACGCCCCCTCCGTCGCTTGCTTCGCTCGCGACACCTCCCCCGCTGGAGCGGGGGAGGGGGCAGGCACGACTTACGGATTTTCGGCGGGTTTGCGGTATTCGTCGACCTGGGCATCCCAGCCGGTGGGCACGGTGACGTCGAAGGCACCTTTGGGGAGGGGTTCGTTGAGCTTGATGTTGGTGAGATTGAAGACGTTGATGGCGTCATCGCGATCGACGGTGCGGGC
>JBKJOD010000092.1:0-3584 GCA_046593245.1 Phycisphaerales bacterium | reverse complement strand
CTCAGGCCGTGGCGTCGCGCCGCCGCTGACACTACCACGTGGGCTGGTCGCGGGCGCGCTCGTACCGAGGTCGGAGAAGTGTATCACGTCTGCGCGGGAATCAAGAGAAGTTTTGGGCGCGGGTGGGAGAGGGAGCGTTGAGGAGTGAGGACGTTTCGCGGAGCGGTTCCGCTTGGGCGTTGTGTCACCCGGCGAACGGTCAGTTACGCCCAAGGTGGCCGGGCTCCGGCGGGAGCGGCGGGGGCTTGAGCTCGCTCGGCTTGGCGGGGGCTTTCTCCGCGGCGCCCTCGGGGGTGTTGAGCGCGGCGTCGGTGGGGGAGGGCTTGGCGGTTTGGCCGCAGGAGGCGAGGAGGAGGGTGGAAACGACGACGCCGGCGAGTGCGGCGCTGTTGATGAGGCGTCTTTCGAGGGTGTTCATGGTGGGCTCCGGTGCGTGGCGCGAGTATATCGCGAGTCAGGCGGGAGCATCCAACCGTGGAAGTGGGGGAGGGCGATAGGTGCGGGCGAGTGCGTCGAGTTCCTGCCAGCGGATGGCTCGCTTGGTGCGTTCGCGGATGGCCAGAAGCATGCTGAGGTAGAGGATGAGGGCAATCAGGGGGCCAAGGCCGCAGAGAAGGAGGCCGATGGTTTGCAGAAGCGGCAAATACCAGATGTATTCACGCGTGCGTTTGACGAGGCCTTCGTCGGGGACGCGGAAGGCGATCCAGCGTGTGTACAGGGTAATGGCGAAGAAGAGCGTGGCGAAGGCGGCGAAGTCGAGGACGCTGAAGGCACGGGAGAGCATGTCCAGGAGTGCGCCGCCAAAGGTTCCGGCGCCGGGAGCGTGGACCCCGAGGAGCTTGATGGTGATCGCGCCGAGCTTCGCACCGGGCTGGACGCAGGCCGCGATGCGGGCGATGGTGCGTGCGGAGGTCGGTTTTTCCAGGCCTGTAAAGCCGGGGTCCGGGGTGGTGTAGAGCCAGTATCCGAAGATGAAGAAGATGCTGGGAAGGAGCATCAGGCCTTGCAGGATCAGGTCCAGGGCGGCGGGGGAGAGCTGGCCGTTGCCGGTGTATGCGGCGAGCGCGATGCTCAGGCCGATTTTCAGGATCCAGAGAACGAGGTATGCGATGATCGCAGCGATGATGACACGGAGCCCGGTGTCGATGGACTTGACGTATTCGGGTGCTGCGAACTGGAGGAGCTCCCCGAGGAGGGAGAGCCGGACGGGCTTGGCGCACTCGGGGCAGTTACCGGAGAGAGGGAGGCCGGAGAGGTTGTACCCACAGCCGACGCATGGGCGATTGCCGACGACGACGGGGCCGTGGTCAGGATGAAACTTGGCGCTCGTGAGGTCGTACTCGGGCATCTCGGCGAGCGAGTGAGGGGAATCCGAGGAGTCGCGCGGCTCTTACTGGACGTCATTGTTGGGTATTGGGTACGGGTGATATCAGTTGAATGTGCAGCGCTCGCCTGTTTCTTGCCAGTCCATGAAATCCTTGAAGCGTTGCTGGAGGTTCTCGAGGAAGGATGGGGTAGACGATGGGGCCGATACCGAAGAAGAAGCAGCCGCCAAGTCAGTGAAGCGGGAATCCGAGAAACGAAACGCCAGCCCTCTCCGCGAGCGTGAGAAGAGGGGGAAGCTCGACTCCCACAGCACGAAGTCAAGCGAGGGTCACATCCGCGTCCGGCAATGATAACAGTGGCTGATGTAAGAGATTGCGGCATCAATCGCGCGATGCGCGGGCCTCAAGGACGGAGGCACGGCCTATTCGGACCCGAAGTCATGCACGAGGAGAATCGAAGCGACAGGGGAATGGCGGCACGTTACCTGATGCCCTGCATGCTGCGCAACGCGAATGCGGCCGCACCTGCGGCTCAATGCCGCCCCGCAGCCGCGAGTCCGGCGGAACCAATCACCTCTTCCGCGTACCGATTCATGGCGTCGCGGAGCTGCTCGAAGGAGTCAAGGACGTAGTAGATCGGCTGGTAGTGGTGGATCTCGAAGTCCGTTTCGCAGACTTTGTCCAGATCGAAGGGGCGCCACTCGGCGACTTCGCGCTCGGTGCAGTCCGGAATCGAGCTGTTCTTCGCGGCCCACTGTCCGTCGAGCGCGTACTTGGCCTCTCCGTGGCTGGAAACCAAACCGCTGCCGTAGATCTTCACTTTGCCGTTCTCGCGGATCATGCCGAACTCGACGGTGAACCAGAAGAGACGGGCGAGGCGCTTGACGTGGTATTCATCATCGCAAAGCAGCGCGGCCTTGCCGTAGGTCTGGAGGAAATCAGCGAAGACCTTCAGCGCGTGCAGGGGGACATGGCCGAAGACATCGTGGAAGATGTCCGGCTCGGGGAGATAGTCCATGACCTCGCGCGGGCGGATGAGCACGGTGGTGGGGAACTCGCGCTGCGCCAGGCAGGCGAAGAAAGACTTTGCGGGCAGGTATCCCGGAACGCCGTAGCTGGACCACTGGCTGCGGGCCTTTAGGAAGCGGTTGACGCCTTCGAGCTGCGTGTCCTTTCTGAGGACGACACCGCCGGCGATGGTGATGTCTTCCGTCAGCGTGTGGTCTTCCAGCAGCGGCATGCGGTCGCGCGTGAGCTTGATGATCTTCATACCCTCGATGAACTGGCCGGAGACCTGCTGTTCGAGCACCGACCAGCGGCGATCGAAGAGGTCGCGCCACACGTCGTGGTCTTCGGCGGTGTAGCGCTCGTAGTTCTGGGTGATGTAGAACTTGTCGGCGTCGATCTGCGACGCGGGGAGTTCGGGCGCGTGGTCGGCGGCGGCTTGGGCGATGCGGGCCTGCGCGGGGTCGATGATGTTGTTGTAGCGAATCTCGGCGTTCATGCCGCACTCCGTGAAGGCCCGAGCGGAAAAGGTCTTGCGGGACTCGGCCCGCCGCTTTATAGTACGAGCGGCGGCTGGCTCGGCTTCACGCGGGATGCAAGACCAATGCAAACCACGGGAACCGAAAGGCCCTGAGGCGTCAATAAAACAGCGGAATGCGTTTGCGGAAACAAATGGCGGATGAATCGGGGCGCGATACCCCGACCAAACCACAGGGCTGCAAACAACGGTTTCGGAGGGTCGGGGAAGTTCAATCGGGCAGTTTCAAAGGAGCGCACGCATGGCGATCGACCCAATGCTGTATGAGAAGATATCAGGGCGCAAGGGCGATCCGTACTCGCGGATGGGTGAGGCACTGGCGGGAGCGGATTCAGCCAAGGCGGCGCGGAAGGCGACCAAGGAAATGTCGTACACCGAATCGCGGATGAGGGCGCGGATGAAGATGAATCTGTACATGGCCGGGTTGGGTGCGATCGCGCTGGTGATCTTCGTGATCGCAAGGGCGATCTTCGGATGAGAATTCTCGCCCCACTGTGGAAGCGTGCTGCGCGGATTGCCGGACGGCTGCTCGCGGTTGTGGTTGCGTTGTGCGCCGTGTGGGGTGTCGCGGGATGCGGGGGCGACACGCGCGATCCGAATCGTGAACTGAGCCCGGATGATCGGGCCGCGCTGCTGCGGGATGTGCGTGCGGACAAGTCGCGGCTGCAAAATCTGACGCCGGCGGAGCGGGCGTATCTGGTGAAGCGGATGGGGAA
>JBKJOD010000398.1:0-8498 GCA_046593245.1 Phycisphaerales bacterium | reverse complement strand
GAAAAAAGTGACGGAGTGACGCAGTGAAGGGCGAAGGGGGAAGGGGAGTGCGGGAGGCGCGCGGGATTGCTGGCCGCACTTGGAAGGGTGGGTGTTGCGCGAGAAGAAAATGGGTATGGGCCGGGGAAGCGGCTAGAGGGCGGCGCGGGTGAGCTCGCCGTTCACGGTGCGCCAGATGTTGAGCGGGTTGTTGTTTTGCAGCGGCGCGGGGAGGAGGTCGTCGGGGCAGTTCTGGAAGCAGATGGGGCGGCACCAGCGCTCGATGGCGCGGGGGCCGACGGCGGTGGTGTCGGGGCGATTGGTGGCGGGGAAGGGGCCGCCGTGGACGGTGGAGGTGGCGACGCGGACGCCGGTGGGGGGGCCGTTGAAGGTGATGCGGCCGGTGGAGGGGCGGTGATGAAGGACCATTGTGGCGAGTTCGATATCGTCCGAGTTTTCAGGATCGAACCAGAGCGAGAACGCGAGCGACCCTTGCTCGGGCAGGCGGGCGAGATCGGAAGGGTCTTTGATCGCGACGAGCGTAGTCGTGGGACCGAATATTTCGTCACGCAGCTCTGGGTGATCAAACCAACGGTTCGCTGATGTTTCCGTGAGTATGGGACTGCCCGCGGAAGGGAGGGGCTGAGCGCGATCGTACATCGCTAGCGTGTGAACACCGCGCGACATGGCATTCATGACCTTCTCGTGGTACGAGCGTGTGATCCACTCGGCGAGCATCCGCCGGGATGGCGAGGTTTGGAATCGGTCTTTGAGATGCGAGGTGAAGGCGGTGGTGCCCGGGCCAGCCCAGTGCAGGATTGCGCCGGGCTTGGTGCATTGCTGGCCGCAACGCATGAGGACGGAGTCGGCGATCGTCATGGCGAGGCCGTGTGGGTTGCGCTCCATCGCGCCGGGGAGAATGATGGCGATGTTCATGCTGCCCATCTCCGCGAAGACAGGGATGGGAGAGGCGCGTTCGCGGGCGAGTGTTTCAATGGCGAGTCCACCGGGGATGGAGCCAGTGAAGCCGACGGCTGTGATATTTTCGTGCTGAACGAGTTGCGCGGCGATGGAGTAGTCGGTGGGGGATTCGTTGTGGGTGTATTGGAGGAGATGGGCTGAGGAGTTGCGCGCGAGCTCTTCGAGTTGAATACAGGAGGTTCCTGTGGCCCCCGCGTGACCGCGGGGGTACTGCATGCAGCTTGCGATGGCGGTCTGCGCGATGCATGCGAGCAGGCGACCGGTCTTGGGGTGGGCGGGGTGTTCTTTGATGATGACGGGGCAACCGGCGGCGAGGGCACTGGCGGTGTCGCCGCCGCAGACGCCGTAGGCGAGGGGGAAGTTTGAGGAGCCGAAGACGGCGACGGGGCCGAGGGGGATGAGGAGGGAGCGGAGGTCGTGGTTGGGGCCGATGGGAGAAGGCAGGGAGAGATTATGATTATGATTAGGAGCAGGATGAGGACCGGAAAATGAAAATGGGGTATCGATGGCGGCGCGGACCCAGGAGCCGTCGCGGACCAAGTTGGCGAACATGCGGAGGGTGCCGGTCATTCGCGCGAACTCTGGGGTGAGTTCGTCGATGGTGAGGGCGGTTTCTTCGGAGCAGGTGTGGAGGATGGTGTCGCGATGGGCTTCGAGCGCCGCGGCGATGGCGTCGAGGATGCTGGCGCGTGCGGTGGGTGGGAGCGCGGAGAGCGTGGTGAACGCGGCGGCGGCATTTTGGCAGGCGACATGGATGTCTTGATTGGGAACAGGGGATGGCATGGGGTGTTGTAGGGGGGTGTGGGGCTCGTGCCTCCTCCGTCCTTGCTCGCTGCGCTTGCTCGGACACCTCCCCCGCCAGGGCGGGGGAGGGGGGTACAGTGATCTTCGTTGTGCGCCGATCGGCGGCGCGGAATCGTGGGCGGTCCATCGTGAGGGCGGAGCGCATGTGCTTTCAGGACTCGACAGGTGGCGGCAGCGGAAGTGGGTTGGAGCCGGTGCGATCGCTGTGGGTTGGGGATGCGCTGCCGGCAGCGCATCGGGCGTGTGTGGAATCGTTCCTGCGGGTGGGGCATCCGTTTGAGTTGTTTGCGTATGGCGCGGTGGGGAATGTGCCGCGGGGTGTGGTGGTGCGCGATGCGGAGGAGATCGTGGCGCGCGATCGGGTGTTCACATATGGCAAGGTGGCGGGCGAGAGTGCGGGTGGGCTGAGCGGGTTCAGCAATCTGTTTCGGTACGCACTGCTGATGCGCGAGGGCGGGTACTGGGTGGATTGCGATGTGTACTGCCTGCGGCCGTTTCCGACGGATGCGATGGTCATCAGCACGGAGCGGATGCGGAACGGGCGGCGCGCGGTGGCGAGCTGCGTGCTGAAGTGTGCGGCGAAGGATCCGTTCGCGCAGTATTGCCTGGCGCGGGCGGCGGCGAGCGATCCGGCGACGATGGTGCATGGAGCGACGGGACCCGCGCTGGTGGCGGAGGTGGTGAGGAAGCGCGGGCTGGAAGGGGCACTGGCCGCGCCGGAGGCGTTTTGCTGCGTGGATTGGTTTGAGGCGGAGCGATTGCTGAAGCCGGGCGAGATTCCGGCCGCGGCGTATGGGGTGCATTTGTGGGGCGAGGTGTGGCGGCGCGCAGGTGGAGTGCCGTGGCCGGGGGTGCGGGGGAGTTTGATGTGGGAGCTGGCGGGGGAGCCAGAGCCGGAACGTGAGATTTCGGGGCGCGGGTGGTGGGAGGCGTTGCGCGGGATTGCGAAGAAGAAGGGGATGCGGTCGTATGTGGGGAGTTGAAGGTGTGAGTGGTGGGTGCGGCACACCCCCTCCGTCCTTGCTCGCTGCGCTTGCTCGGACACCTCCCCCGCCGGGGCGGGGGAGGAGGGGGGGAAAATAGAGGTTGGCGAACCGGCGTTCGTTCGGTATGCTGTCTGCCATGCTGGCCCGAGTGCAATCGTATTTTCTGACCGGGATCGACGCGCATCCGTGCGAGGTCGAGATCGATATCAATCCGGATGCGAACAACAGCGCGGAAGGGTCTGGTGAAGGCCGCGCGATGATTGTGGGGTTGCCGGATGCGGCGGTGAAGGAGTCGTTGGAGCGGGTGCGATCCGCGCTGAGCAACAGCGGGTTTTTCTTTCCGCAGGGGAAGACGCTGGTGAACCTTGCACCGGCGGATGTGAAGAAAGAGGGGCCGCTGTATGACTTGCCGATTGCGGTGGGGCTTATGGTGGGGCTGGGGATGATTGGGAAAAGCGGAAATCGCAAAGCGCAAAGCGCAAATGGGGAGAAGGGCAAGCCGGAGGTGGTGGTGAAGTTGGGGCGGGAGGCGATGGCGGGGGTGAAGGTTGGCAACGTGCCCCCTCCGTCCTTGGTCGCTGGCGCTCGCTCGGACACCTCCCCCGCTGGAGCGGGGGAGGGGGGACTCGATCCGCGGCAGTGGTTGTTTGCGGGGGAGTTGGCACTTGATGGGCGGCTGCGGCCGGTGCGTGGGGTGCTGGCGATGGCCGCGCTGGCGGAAGCGAAGGGGTATCGCGGGGTGATTGTTCCTGCGGACAACGCGGCGGAGGCGTCGGTGGTGCAGGGGATTGAGGCGATCGGGGTGCGGACGCTTGCGGAGGTGGTGGGGATATTGAATGGATCGCTGCACGCGGAGCCGCATCCGCCGCTGGATGTGCAGTCGCGGCTGGCGACGGCGGAGGCGCCGGTGGATTTCGCGGAGGTGCGCGGGCAGGAAGCGGTGAAGCGGGCGATTGTGGTGGCGTGCGCGGGGTCGCACAACTGCGTGATGCTCGGGCCTGCGGGCACGGGCAAAACGATGATGGCGCGGGCGTTGCCGGGGGTGTTGCCGCCGCTGACGGTGAGCGAGGCGATTGAGATCACGCGGATTTATTCTGCGGCGGGGCAGTTGCGACCGGGCGAGGGATTGGTGACGATGCGGCCTGTAAGAACGCCGCACCACACGGCGAGCGGATCGGCGATTGTGGGTGGTGGCGCGGTGCCCAAGCCGGGGGAGATTTCGCTGGCGCACCGGGGCGTGCTGTTTATGGATGAGCTGCCGGAGTTTCCGCGCGATGTGCTGGAGACGCTGCGGCAGCCACTGGAGGACCATGTGGTGACGATCGCGCGGAGCCACTCGGCGGTACGGTTTCCGGCGAGCTTTATGCTGGTCGCGGCGATGAACCCGACGCCGAAGGGGGATGTGCCGCGCGATGAGGTGGGGAAGAAGGCGATGGACCGGTATCTGTCGAAGATCAGCGGGCCGCTGATTGACCGGATTGATATTCATGTGGAAGCGCCCGCGGTTCCGTGGAAGGAACTGAGCGCGGGGCTGAGCGACACGCGGCCGAAGGGGACATCCAGCGCGGAGATGCGCAAGATGGTGCTGGCGGCGCGGGACAGGCAGGCGAAGCGGCAGGGAGAGGGTGTGCCGAATGCGCGGCTGAGCGGGAAGCAGCTCGACAAGCTGGCGGTGCTGAGCGAGGATGCGAAGACGGTGCTTGGGCAGGCGATGTCGGAGCTTGGGCTGAGCGCGCGGGCGTATGACAAGATTCGACGGGTGGCGCGGACGATCGCGGATCTGGCGGGCGTGGAGGAGATCGGTGTGGAGCAGGTGGGGGAGGCGATTGGGTATCGGTTGCTGGATCGGAAGGTGTGAGTATGAAGTTCGCGTGCGTTGTGCTGTTTGTGAATCTGAGTGTTTGGGGTGGGCTGCTTGGCTTCTGGTATGACCATCCGGACCCGAGAGATTTGGTCTACAAAGGATTCGGCTGGATGGGAGTGGTGGTGAATGTGGTGGGCATGGTGATCTGTTTTGTTGTAGAGGAACGAAAGAAAACGAAGAACGGGAAATCTTGAGCGTTGACTGTCGGAAAAGCGCGAAGACGAGTGCGCAAAAAAGCGGCGCGGGCAATCCGTGTGGATTGCCCGCGCCGAATGATGTGAATTGTACAAGACGGTGTGTTAGCGACGGCGGCGCAGTGCGCCGAGGCCCGCCAGCCCGAGCAGCGCGGCGGTTGAGGGTGCCGGCGTGGCCGTGAACGAGAAATCGTCCACCGCCCAGCCCTTGGAGTTGGTCACACCCGGAGAGCTTTGGAAATAGAGTGAGGAAAAGTTGCTCATCGAGGTCATCAGAGGGGCGGGCGTCACGACCGTGGTCGTCGTGCCCAGCACGAAGTTGAAGTAGTTTGCCTTCACGGTCTGGGAGGCGAGGTCTAGGTCGATATCCCAACGATCAAACTTGGAGCCGAAGTGGATGATCGAGCTTTGGAACAAGGTGGTGCCGTTCCAGTAGGTGAGCATGTTGCCGCCTGCCGTCGCCGTCAAGCCGACGCGGAAGCCGATGTTGCCCGAGGAATCGGCGAGCTCGACGCTGTTGCCAAAGTAGCCATATGGCACACCGTTCAGGCCGGAGGGATCTGAGGGAAGACCACCCTTGGTCCAGAAGGAGACACGGACTCGCTGGCCGCTGGTGGCGGGCGGGGAGACACCTCCAAGGTCTTGGGCATCCACGTTGTACTTGTATCGCTGAGCGGGGCCGTTCCAACCCTGATCGTGGGTTGTGATGACGAGGCCCTGATCATTTATGGTACCGATGTTGTTGTTGACGAACTGGCGATCCAGAGCGAAATGGCCGGTGGCATAGGCGAGGCCCGAGCCCCCGGAGACGGCCGTCCAGAGGCCGGAGTTGGAGGGAATGGCGGCGGGCGAGACGGCCACATAGCCGGAGTTCGGGCCGTACTGACCTGCATTATAAATTTGCACCTGGTTGAGGAAACCCTGATATCCGTCGGCGGGCTCGAACCCTCCGAGCCAGGCGTGCGAGGGTGCGGCGAATGCGGTGAGGCAGACAGCCGCCGCCAGAAGCCCAAGACCACGATGCAGGTGACGACCGTGAAGAACGTGCATGCTCATCTCTCTCTCCTAGGTTTTTCAACCAAAGACCAACTCAAGCCCGCAAAGGGTTCGTCGAACACACGCTCGCCGAAGACCTGACGCCGGGGTTGTTACCCGTTCAGAGTAACTCTGCGGATGGAAACGTGCAATAGATTCTCGGACGATGTTTGAGAATCGGAATGAGTTCCGGGCTGGAGTGGTCGTGCCGTCCAGCAGCGTGTCCGTGGTCCGAGGCGATCAATATGGGCGATTTGGGTGGCGGGCGAACCGCTTCGGCGTTCGTTGCACGGCCGACGACTACTACCGTTCAGGTCAATGACGGGCTGAGTGGGTTCTTTCTCAGGAGTTTGCTGACGATGCGAGAGCGAGCACATCGCGTGATCTTTGTCTTGGCCGTTGCAGTAGCAATCGCAGGATTGGAGGGTTGTGGTGGGGGTGGAGCGGCGGCCTCGCCGCGTGGGGAGGCGCAGGTTGATGCCGGGCTGGACAAGGACTTTCGCAAAGCGGACGCCGATGGGCGGACGATTTTCTCGGCTCCGCCGATGGTGCCGGTGAGCGAGCGGCGGCTGGCGAGTGGTGCGCCGGGTCCGGCGTATTGGCAGCAGCGGGCGGATTATGTGATTGAGGCGTCGCTGGATGTGGCGGGGCGGAAGGTGATGGGGAAGGAGCGGGTGAAATATGCGAACAACTCGCCGCATGTGCTGGGGTTCGTGTGGATGAATCTGGAGCAGAATCTGTTTCGCGAGAATAGCGATGGCGCGCTACTGACGAAGCCCAACTCGCGGTTTGGGAATCGGGATCGGCACCTCGGCGGATTTGAGATCGCACATGTGATGGTGGACGGGCGCGAGGCGAAGCTGCACGAGTATGGAACGGTGGGGCGGATTGATCTGGACTCGGCGCTCGCGCCGGGCGCGAGCGTGGAGATCGCGATCGAGTGGTCATTCGCGGTACCGAAGTATGGGTCAGATCGGATGGGGATTGATGAGTGCAAGGATGGGGAGGTGTTCGAGATCGCGCAGTGGTTCCCGAGCATGTGCGTGTACGACGATGTGCATGGGTGGAACACGCGCCCGTATCTGGGGCAGGGGGAGTTTTACACGGACTTCGGGGACTTTGAGGTGGCGATCAGCGTGCCGCAGGGGCAGATCGTGGCGGGGAGTGGGGAGCTGGCGAACGCGGCGGATGTGCTGACGGCGGAGCAGTATCAGCGGTGGATGAAAGCGAGGGAGGGGTCGGAGACGGTGGTAGTGCGGTCTGCGGAAGAAGTGGGAATGGGGAAGTCGGAAGAGGGAAGGGGGCAGAAGACGTGGCGATTCTCAGCCAAGAACGTGCGGACGTTTGCGTGGGCGAGTTCGGCGGCGTTCATCTGGGATGCGTGCGGGTCTTCGATTCCCGGGCAGCCGGGGCGGACGCTTTGTCAGTCGTTCTATCCGCGCGAGGCGCTACCCGCGTGGGGTGGCGCGACCAAAGAGGGCGGCTCTTCGCAGATGCTCAAGCAATCCATCGAGCACTACTCGAAGATGTGGTACGCGTATCCGTATTCGTGGTCGGTGAATGTGAACGGGATCGTGGGCGGGATGGAGTATCCCGGATTCGCGATGTGCTCGGCCCGCGACAACGCC
Source organism: Phycisphaerales bacterium (assembly GCA_046593245.1). Classification (GTDB taxonomy): domain Bacteria; phylum Planctomycetota; class Phycisphaerae; order Phycisphaerales; family UBA1924; genus UBA4658. The sequence goes on along the minus strand of JBKJOD010000398.1, from coordinate 1,027 downwards.
AAGGGGCTCTGGGGCGTCACGACGCACGAGATCGGGCACACCTGGTTCCCGATGATCATGAGCACCAACGAGCGGCTGCACGCGTGGATGGATGAGGGGTTCAACACCTTCATCAACTATTACGCGGGCAAGGAGCGGTATCCGAATGAGGAGCCGTATCGCGGGAGCGCGGCGAAGTTCGGCAAGAATCAGCGGAGAGCGCTGCCGCAGCCGGTGGAGACTCCGGCGGACCAGATCGCGGATGGATACCTGGGCGTACTGGAATATGAGAAGACGGCGGTCGGGCTGGTGATGCTGCGCGAGGCGATTCTGGGCGAGGAGCGATTCGACGCGGCGTTCAGGGAATATTGCAAGCGCTGGTCGTTCAAGCACCCGTACCCGGGCGATTTTTTCTGCACCATGGAAGATGTCTCGGGGATGGACCTTGGGTGGTTCTGGCGCGGCTGGTTTTATTCCACAGGCGTGCTCGATCAGAGCGTGACAACCGTGATGCAGCCGGAGGGGAAGGAGGGCCTCGCGCATCTGACGTTCGTGCAGAAGGGCGGATTGGTGATGCCGGTGGTGTACAAACTCACGTATGACGATGGGAGCACAGAGGAGCGGCGCGTGCCGGTAGAAGGATTCTTCTGGACTGACACGCACACGGTGGCGATCCCGACGGGCGGGAAGAAAATCAAGAGCGTGGAAGTCGACCCGAGCGATGGGCTGCCGGATGTGGAGCGGCGGAACAACGTGTGGAAAAACTAATCGTGGCGGCGTTCGTCGCCCAGAGTGGGGTGGGTAAACGCTTCTTTAGCGGCTGAGAAAACGCATTCGGTTGGCTCAGCAACGAACGCACGAGTAGATTGAACCGATGAGCGCACGAGTGGATCGGGCGGTGGGTAGAGGCCGCGCGCTCACAGGAGATTCAGGACATGCTCACGAATCAATGCCTTCGGTGTCTGGGGGTGGTGGCCGGGATGGCGGTTGGAGTGTCGGCGGCGTGGGCGCAGGATGTGACGCGGCCGGGGGATACGGTGGTGGCGTC
>JBKJOD010000384.1:0-5987 GCA_046593245.1 Phycisphaerales bacterium | reverse complement strand
CTGCTCCGGATCCTCGTACGGCTTGGAGGCAACCTTCGCCAGTCCGACGATCGCTTTCTCATCTCCGGTGTGATAGATGAAGCACTCGTCGCCTGGCTTGGCCGAGCGAAGGTGGATCAGTGCGGCCGCGTTGCTCACGCCACTCCACGCGGTCTTCTTCTCGCGCACAAGGTCCGCGTATGAATACGTTCCGGGCTCGGTCTTGAGGAGGAATGTGGCCATGAGTCAAGCGTACCGGGGCCGAGCGTGCCGTAGAATAGTGTGAGGTGCCGCATGACTCTGGCCATGTTCGAGGGGTTGATCAGCCCGACCCATCTGCTGATCCTCGCGTTCATCGCGGTCAGCTTGTGGTTCCGACTGGCGCGGCAGAGCGGTGACCGAAATCGGGATTGAGCCGTTGAGTGGGGGGGAACCGTCATAGTCGTTACAGATTCCGCGCCGCCGCGCCGGCTGTGCTATGTGTTCGGCGCGTGCGGATTCGGTGATCTGCGCCCGCTGGCCAATGTCCCATCACTCGTGATTCCGCCCGGATTGGGGGCCGATCTTGCCATCGGATTCCCACACGGAGGCGCTATGAGCAAAGATCAGCCAACCCCAGCCCACTCCGGCGTTCGCCCCAACCCGGAGCGTTCCGCCGCGCCCCAAAGTGCGAGCATCGATAATGGGTTTCTCTCCTCGCTGGCCGATCTGGAGTCGCGGATCAACGCGCTCAAGAATGCGCACGAGCAGGCCGCATCGCGCGACATGGAACTCAGCGGAAAGGAAGCGGCGATTGCCGCGCGAGAGCAGGATCTCACTGAGCGTGAGCGTGCTATCGCGGCGCGACTCGTGAAGGCCGAAGCGGAGATGACCCGCGCCCAGCGCGAACTCGCCGAAGCCGACGCCGCCCGCACGGAGACCGCCGAGTCACTCAAGCGGATTGTGGAGCAGCGCGAGCAGGACGAGCGGCAGCGCACCGAGTTCGAGCGCGAACGTGCGGCGTTCGCCGCGGAGCAGCAGCGGCTGGAGCAGGAACGCAACGAACTGGAGTTCGATGTCAAGCTGCAGCGCGAGGAGATCGAGCGAGACCGCGCCGGTGTCGCGGAGCACGCCCGCACGCTGGCGGAGCAGATGAAGCGTTCCGACGATGAGCAAAACGCGGCCATCTGGTCCAACAGGCTGGAGGCGATCCAGATCGACCTCGGCGAGACAAACGCGGCGCGGGCTCGTCTCGAAACAGAGCTTGCGCAGACCCGCGAGGATGTGCAGTCGCTTACCCAGGAGCTCATCGAGGCAAATCAGAGCAAGGGCGTTCCGGCCGAAGAACTGCAGAAGCGGGATCGCGCCATCGCCGAGCTTGCCGGCAAACTCGACGAGAACAAGGCGATGACCACCATGCTCCAGCAGCAGGTCGAGCAGGCGGCGTCGGTGGCGAAAGCCGCAGAAGCTCAGCGTGCAGCCATCGAAGCCCAGCGTGGCAAGGAAGTGGGGGATCGCGAGAAGTTGATCAAAAGCGCGGAAGCCAAAGCGACCGATACCGCGGCCAAGCTCTCCGCGGCGGCACAGGAGCTGCAGGAGGCGACCAACCTGCTCGCCTCGCGCGATCGATCGATTGCGGAAAGCCAGCGTGCTCAGAAGGAAACAGCGGATCGTGCCAGTGCGGCGAGTCAGGAGTGCGATGCGCTCAGGCGCGAGTTGACAGCCGCGCGTGAACTTCTGGATCAAGCCGATGCCGCTGCAAAGGCCAGCGTATCCGCAGATGAAGTCCGCAACCGAGACGCCGCCATCGCGGGTCTTGAGCAGGCGCTGCAGGAAGCCGAGCGCAACTCGGCGGAACTTGCACGTCAAGAGCGGGAGTCCGGCCAGTCCGCCATCGCCGAACTCGCCGAGAGACTGAAAGTCGCGGAGCGCAGCGCGGCCGAGGCCGCAACGCAAGCGGCAACTCGGGCCGCGGGCGAGGTCTCAGAATCACTCACGATGCAGTTGCGTGAGCGTGATGAGCGGATCGCCGCGCTGGACGCGGAAATCAACGCACTCAAGGAATCCTCCGCGAATCACGTTCCTGCGGCCGAACTCGCCGAGCGCGATCGCATGATTGAAACTCTTCGCGCGGAGCTTGACGAGGCCATTGAGCAGGCCACCCGCCCCGCACCCTCCGCTCCGCCGTCAGGACCAGACGAAGAGTCGCTGCAAGAGATCGCCAAACGCGATCAGGCGATTACCATTCTGAAGGAGCGTCTGCAAGAAGCACTCGCCGCCGCCGACCATGCGGCATCCTCCTCCGACACCACCGAGGAAAGCGCCCCCACCGAAGCCGACTGCCGGCGGCGCGACCGGCTCCGTCGCTATAAGTCCATGCTGCAATCGCAGGCCCGCAAGATCGTCGCCGCGCAGATCGCCATCCAGCGCCGCCATTCCGACTGTGAGCTGGTGCTTTCGCACCGATCCAAACTCGCCCTGCTTGCCCAGCAACTCTCGCGCGCCGAGAAGAAGATCACCGCGAGCAAAGCCCGCTCTGGAGCCGCCGCGGCAGTGCTGTATTTCGCGGCCACACTCGGAATCCTCGCCGTGATGAGCTGGGAGGTGTCCAAGCGTGTTTGGCCCGGCACGTACATTGCCCGTGCCGTGATCGATGCCGACACCGGCCGCCGCACGCCCAAGCCCGAGGACTACGCGGCGTGGCTGAAGGACCACTCCGAACTTCTTGGCGACCCCCGGCTGATGGAAGTCGCTGCACAGCGCATGCAGCAGCGCGGCATCACCGCGCTGGGCTCACCCGGCGAGCTGTCATCTCGGCTCAAGCAGGACATGTACGTGCAGAGCGCGAAACCAGGATCACTCACGGTTGAACTCCGTGGTGAGGGCGCGGAGAAGACCGCCCTCATCCTCGACACCGTGGTCACGGCATTCAAGTCGGTCGCCGATCAGGGAAAGGACGAACGTACCAACGACATGGGCGTGGTGATTGCACAAGCCGCCACACCCGGCACCGAGCCGCTCATGGACAAACGCATTGAGAAGGCCGCGAGCGTCTTTGCTGGCGCGGCCTTCGCCGCCGGGCTGGCCGGACTGGTCATCTGGTCGCGCTTGGTGAAAGCCAAGAAGAAGTTTGATCAGGCCGCGGCGGTGGACGCCGCGCTGGGCGAGGTGGATTGGGCGACGCTCGAAGCATCGATCAAACAGAGCGCAACGTCGAAGTCGTAGCAACAGAGCCCATCGGCGTAAGCCGCCGGAAACGCGATACAAAAAGCAACAGGCCCCGAGCAACGCTCGGGGCCTGTGTGCCTTGATCGTGAGAGATCCGGAGAGGGTCCGGTTCGAGTGGAAACAAAATCACATGCCTTCGGTCTTGAGCAGCGGCTTGTCCGATCCCTGCACGCGGATGATGAGCTGCTTGGCATTTTCCATGTCCAGGTTGGTGATCGTGCGGGCGTTGAAGCCGGCGACGGGAGACTTGAACGTGATCACCGCATTCGCGATGTTGCCATTCTTGTCAATCACCACCACTTCGTAGTCCCGGTCGGTGGCGGGAAGATCCTGAACGAAGAGTTCGGCCTGCTTTTTCGCGGGATCAAACATCAGCCGGGCGCGAGCACCGCGGGCGTCCGGGGCATCGGTGGCGGGGACGAAGCCGACGAAGTGCGTGCTGGCGTTCATGAACGAGGTGGTAAACCGGCGGCCCATCTCGCGACCGATGGTGTCGTTGAACGCCACGGAGCGCTGCGCCTCGGTCAGATCCTTCGTCTCATTGGAAATCCAGAGCGTTGACATCCCCAGAACGATCGCCGCGGCCATCGCGCCGATCGCGCCCACCCGCCAGAAGCGGCTGACGCCAGTCGGGAATCGCAGCGCAGGGGCGGCATCGGAGCCGCGGCGTGCCGCCACGGTGTCCATCGCCTCGCGCACCGCGGCGAGCACGCGGGCCTTCAAGCCCAGCGAGGGCTCGATTTGCGGGAGTGTGTCCTCAAAGCGGCTGAAGCGGAGCTGCTCGCGCCGAAGCTGTGCCTGCACGGCGGGTGCAGCGGCCCGAAAAGAGCGCTCGAAGACCTCGCGCTCATCGGGGTCGAGCAGGCCCATCGCGTCCAGCGAGGCCATCTCGATCAGCTCGTGCGTGGCGAGGTTCTGCGTGTTCTGTGTGCTGCTGTTGTTATTCTGCATGTTCATGATGCCAACTCCTCATCCGCGTTTCGCTCCCGGAGACGAACCAATGCCCGGCTCAGTGCCGACTTGATGGTGCCGATCGGTGTGTTGAGTTCCTCACCGATCTGCCTGAGCGTCTGCCCGCCCAGGTACGCGCGGGTCACCACCGTGCGCTGAAGTTCCGGAAGCTTGGCGATTCGGTCGAGCAACTCGCCGAAACGCTCCTGTGATTCCATCGAAGAGCCGCTTGGCGCCGTCGCTCCCACCGGCTCGGATTGCCTCTCATCAAGGGTCATCGCCTTCACGCGAGCCCGGGTTCTACGCAAACGATCCACCAGGTGCCGACGCGAAATCAGCATGACCCAGGTCACGAGCGCGGCTCGTTTCGGGTCGTACCGATCCGCTGTGCGCCACAGCCGCACGAAGATCTCCTGAACAGCGTCCTCCGCGTCCGACCGGGTCGGCATCGCCTGATACGCGAGACGAAAAACCAGCGATGCGAAGCGTTCGTACATCTCATCCACGGCTCCCGGTTCAGCGGAAGCAACCCGACGCATAAGGTCGAGGTCTTGGTCCTGGATGGGCTGCTGACCGGCCATGGCCACAACGCCTCTGTTCGGAGATCAACTGACACCAACTGACCGCACGAGCGGACTCAATCCCAGCAATCGCGTCGAGTGCCGCGATTCTCTTGGCAGGGGCTGATTCCGCCTGCTATACGTAGATGGTACCAGAAGGGATGCTCAGAGCCGCACGATTGGGCCGATGCTGTGCGGGAAGTGTCCGAGAACATCGCGTGAATGGGGAGTCTCCCCGGGAATACCCGTAAGCGTCTTGTTTGGTGTGCGTAGAACTTGTCGGCAATGGTTTATTCTGGTTGTCCCTTTGGCAACGCTCTGATAGAGTGAATGTGCGGAAATGGTGTTTCGGGGGAGGATCCCTTTTGGAGGGTCCATGCCGGTGGTCATGGCGACTGATGGCGACAGAAGGTCACGAGCTGCGAGTTTCTCGCGCCGGGCTATCACCGCTTTCACACTGGTCGATCTTTTGGTGAGCATCGCGATTATCACGGTGCTGATTTCGCTCCTGTTGCCATCCCTCTCCGGTGTGCGCGAGGCAACTCGCCGGGTCATCTGCCAATCGAATCAAAAACAGGTCGGGTTGTGCTTGTCGATGTATCAAGACGACTCCAGCGGCGAGCTTCCACCGACCGACTGGGACCCAAAGAATGCGCGGGGAACTCCTTCGCCACAGAACACGATTATTGTGCGAAAAGACGAGCCCGATGCGAACTTCGACGGGCTGGGAATTCTGTTCATCTCGCAGTATGTGAACGCTCCGCAGGTGTTCTACTGCCCGTCGCACCACGGAGATTATCCGCAAGTGACCTACGGGCCGCGTTGGCGAGAAGACCAGTCCAGAATCGTCGTGAACTTTCAGTATCGCGGCCCGGCGCGTTTCTTGGCGGGGCAGTCTGATCGCATGATGCTGGTGACGGACGGGCTTGCGACTCGTTCGGACTACAACCACAATATTGGATCCAACGCACTGCGAGCTGATTACTCGGTCGCTTGGCTGCCGGACTTTGGTGGTTCTATCGCGCGGCGGCTCCCCTTGGATGAAACCGACGCCGACGCCGCAGCGAAGGTCTTTGACGCGTGGCAACTGCTTGACAGTCCGATCCCCGGCACTTCCACCCACGCGCCGTGATCCCATTCTTGCAGTTAGCGGCTGTACGCAACACCGACAAACCTTGTCGCGGGCTGGGTTGCGTGCCACACCATCTTCCGATGATCCCTGATGCAGAAACAAGTGTGTGGTCGCTCACGGCCGCGGTCGCCGTTGCGGTGGCCACATTTATGTGTGCG
>JBKJOD010000185.1:0-4057 GCA_046593245.1 Phycisphaerales bacterium | reverse complement strand
CCTCGAGCTCGAAGGCATCGACTGGCTCGAAGACCTCTTGCTCCACCGCCCAACGCAGAACCGCTGCTTCAGTTCCGTCTTCGTCACCCACGACCGCGTCTTCCTCGAAAACGTCGCTACCCGCGTCATCGAGCTCTCCGCCGCGTATCCGCAGGGAACGCTCAGCGTGCAGGGCAACTACTCCGAGTTCCTCCGCCGCAAGGAGGAGTTCCTCGCCGGCCAGGCCCGCGCCGAACAAGCCCTCGCGCAGCAGGTCAAGAAAGACCTCGACTGGCTCTCCCGCAAGCCCGAAGCCCGCCGCACCAAATCCAAAAGCAAAATCTTCGCCTCCTACGACCGCCAGGATGAACTCGCCGATCTCAAAGTTCGCAACGCCGCCGGCGGCGGCGGCGGAGCCCGCGTCGATTTCACCGGCACCGGCCGCAAAACCCGCAAGTTCATCGACGCCAAAGCAATCTCCTACTCCTTCCCCCTCACACTCATACAGAGCCCCGGTGGTAACGCCGGTGCCCCCGAAACCTCACACCCTCCCTCCGACCGCCGCACCCTCTTCCAAGACGTCGACATCCAACTCGGCGCCGGCGACTGCCTCGGCCTGCTCGGCCCCAACGGCTCCGGCAAAACCACCCTCATCCGCGTCCTCACCGGCGAGCTCGAACCCGACACCGGCAGCATCAATCTCTCCGAGCCCAAGCCGCGCGTCGTCGTCTTCAGCCAGCATCGCAAGGACTTCGATCCGTCCATGTATCTCGAAGAGGCCCTCTGCTCCGTCGGCGATGTTGTCCGTTTCCAGGGCATGGCGATGCACATTACCGCCTGGTCGCGCCGCTTCCTCTTCCGCGATGAGCAGCTCGTCCAGCCCGTCGGCTCTCTCAGCGGCGGCGAGCTCGCCCGCGTCCACATCGCCCGCATCATGCTCGAGCCCGCCGATGTCCTCGTGCTCGACGAGCCCACCAACGATCTGGACATCCCCACGCTGCAAGTCCTCGAAGAAGCCCTCGAAGATTTCCCCGGCGCGCTCGTCCTCGTCACCCACGATCGCGCCATGCTCTCCCGCCTCTCCACCGAAGTCCTCTCCCTGGATGGCAACGGCGGAGCCAAAATCTACGCCCACCTCGACCAAGCCCTCGCCGCACAAATCGCCGCCGAAAAAGCAGCGCAGCAGGCCGCCAGGAAAGCGTCCATCGCCGCCCAGCCCGCGCCCGCCGCGCCCAGCAGCAAAAAAAAGCTCAGCTACAACGAGCAGCGCGAGTTCGACGGAATGGAAAAGAAAATCCACGCCGCCGAAGAAGCCGTCACCAAAGCCGAACGCATCGTGAGCGACCCCGCGACCATGTCCAACCACGTCGCCATGACCGACGCCTGCCACACCCTCGAAGCCGCGCAAGCCGAAGTCGCCAAGCTCTACGCCCGCTGGGAAGAACTCGAATCCAAGACCAGATAGCGCCTCACGAACTCGCAAAGTGCCCGCGCAGATCCGCAAGCTCCTGCTCCACCTGCATCGGATCGCTCACCGTCTCCGCCACCACCTCGCGCAGCAGCCGCCGAAACCGCCGCTTCACCGTCTGCAACATGTTGCTCGCCTGCGTCTCATCCGCCGCGCCGATGTGCTCCGCCAGCCGCGTCATACTCAGCGGACTCGTCCGCCGCAGCGCAGGCCCGAGCACGTTCACATTGAACCCGCGCCAGTGCGCCTCCATCCCATCCGCGATGCACGACTCCTCCAGCCGCGCCAGCGCATTCTCCATCACCGCCGCCGCCCACTCGCGGTCAAACACCTTCTCCGAATCCGGCGAGAGCGCAGGGACCGACAGCGGCGACCCCGGCTCACCCGACTTCCCGCTCGGATCATTCAACGAGATCGCGTGCTCGCCACTGCTGCCGCGCGGCCCAATCGTCGATGCGCCGCCCTTGTGAACCTTGCCCAGGCGGTGCTGGTCAATCAGAAAGTTCCGCAGCGCGGACTTGAGGAACGATCGGAACCGCCCGCGCTCCGGATTGGCGCGCCCGATCAGGTCGCGTCCGATCACGACTTGGGTGAGAAACTCCTGCGTCAGATCGCTGGCATCATGCCCCGCGTATCCCTGCCGCCGGATGAATGCGTACACCGGACTCCAGTAGGTCCGCAACAACTGCTCCAGGTGCGCACGATCACCCCGGGCTCCTAGGACCAGAGACCAGATGGTGGATTGGAAACTGGCCGCGGTGTTCGTGGGGTCCAAGATTCGTCTCAAGCTGTGCGTTGTGGCAAGAGCGTACGTATCGTGCCAGCCAAAGTTGCATCCGTCCGGCATTTGCAAGGTTCTTCACAGATCATGGCAACCAAACGACAACCAACTCTTCCGGCACATGCGCTTATCGGTATGGTCCACGTCGGCGCGCTTCCCGGCACGCCGCGCGGCGGGGAGGGCGTTGCGGCGATCGCGCGGCGTGCGGCGACGGAGGCCACGATACTGGCCAGTGCGGGGTTTGATGCGGTCATCATTGAGAACATGCACGATGCGCCGTATGTCCACGCCGGCGTGGATGGGCGGGGCCATGGGCCGGAGATCGTGAGCGCGATGACGCGCTGCGCCCTTGAAGTCCGCGCGGCGGTCGGTGATGCGATGCCGCTGGGGATTCAGATTCTCTCGGGTGGCAATCGCGAGGCGATCGCGGTGGCGCTCGCGTGCGGGTTGCAGTTCATCCGATGCGAGAACTTCGTGTTCGCGCACGTCGCGGATGAGGGACTGCTGGGGCGCGCGGAGGCGGGGCCGCTGCTGCGGTATCGGAAGCAGATCGGCGCGGCGGATGTCCGAGTGTTCTGTGATCTGAAGAAGAAGCACGCGTCCCACGCGATCACGGCGGATGTGCCGATCGCGGATGCCGCGCATGGGGCGGAGTTCTTTGGCGCCGATGGCATGATCGTGACGGGCGAGGCGACGGGGCGGCCGACGAGTGCAACAGACATCGCCGCGGTGCGCGGGGCGACGCGGTTGCCGGTTCTGGTGGGCTCGGGCGTGACGCCGGAGACGGCGGCGGGACTTTTCGCGGCGGGCGCTGACGCTCTGATCGTCGGTTCGTCGATCAAGGTGCGCGGCGACTGGGCGAATGCGGTGGACCCGAAGCGGGCGCGGGCGATGGTGGCGGCTGTGAAGAAGGTGCGAGCGCGGCGAGCATGATGCCGAGTGCTACCAACTCCGGGCAACGCAAGCGTCGGAACGCGTTCACCGCGTCGTGGGCGGCGCGGCTTGGATTGATTGTGCTGGCACTGATCGTGACGGTCTGTCTGGGGTCGTTGCCGTGGACACTGGCGCGGGTGACGGGGCGTGGTGGGACGGCGGCAACGGGTGTGCCGCGGTATGACGTGCAGTATCGAACGGCGCGGCATCTTCCGCCGACGTGGTGGGGAGTGAACGCGAGCGATCAACAGGCGGAGAGCGAGGCGGGACGACTCCAAGCAACGGCGCGGGAGATGGCGATCGAAGAGATGACGCGCACGATGGGGCTTTCGCCGGAGCAGATTGCCAAGGAGCACATCGAGCCGACGACGGCGCAGATCAAGAGTGCGATGCCGGTGTATGTGATGGGGACCGATCTGCTGGGGCGAGATTTGTTTGTGCGCTGTCTTGCAGGGGGCGGTATTTCGCTGGGGATCGGGCTGGCGGCGGCGTTGCTGTCGGTGTTTCTGGGAACGATGTACGGCGCGATCGCCGGGTATGTCGGCGGGCGCTTGGACGCGGTGATGATGCGGATTGTGGATGTGCTGTATGGATTGCCGTACGTGTTGCTGGTGGTGCTGCTCGCGGTGGCGGCGGGAAGTGTGATGGAGGAGTATGTGTCGCGGCAGGGGACGCGTGCGGCGTGGGTGCGGGGGGAAGTGGGAAGTGGGAAATGGGAAGTGGGAAGTGAAGAAGGGAAGCTGGCGCGGGAGCGGTTGGTGAAGGAGGCGGAGGCGAAGTATCCGGCGCGGGTGGTGTCGGATTCGGGGCGGGTGGGGTTTGATCTGGTGGTGCTGCTGGTGGCGATTGGCGGGGTATCGTGGCTGACGATGGCGCGGGTGATTCGGGGGCAGGTG
>JBKJOD010000127.1:0-24749 GCA_046593245.1 Phycisphaerales bacterium | reverse complement strand
GAGTTGCCGGCCGCAGAGCCCGTAGCGCGTCGGGAGGGTGCGAGGGAAATACGCGGTGCCGAAGAGCACATCCCAGATCGGGAAGATGCCGGCAAAGTTCTTGTCCACACCCTCGGGTTGCGAGGTGTGATGCCAGCGGTGATAGGCGGGGCTGACCAACACCCAGCGCAGCGGGCCGAAGTCCCACTTGATATTGGCGTGGAGAAACATGACATAAAAGGAGACGAGCGGAACCACGGAAACGATGGCCGCCGCGGAAAAGCCAAGCACGAGAATGGGAAGCAACTGGCAGGCGCGGGTGATGAGATCGTTGAGCGGATGCACACGTGAGGAGGAAATCCAGTTCATCTCCTCCGGCGAGTGATGGATGGCGTGAATCCTCCACAACGAGCCGACGTGAAACTTCCGATGGGTCCAGTAGTCGATGAAGTCTGAGAGCAGGAGTATCTGGATGCACTGCAGCCACAAGGGTTGATGTGAGAGCGGGCCAAAGCCGCGGATAAGGAACTCCCGCGGGATGTTCTCAAAGCCGATGCTGACCGCCGCAAGCAGGAGCAGCAGCGCGAGGATGATTCCGGTCACGCAACGGGTCAGAATCGGAGTGATGAACCAATACATCGCATCCAGAAGCAGCCCCTTGCGCCACACCAATGGCTGGTGGCACGCGGGCGCGAGGTATTCCGCGGGCGTGAGCAGAAGCGCCGCCGCGCCGGCCAAGGCGACGACTTGCGTCACCGAGTCTTTCCCGGGAAACAATGGGGCGATGGACGCGAAGAACTCGCCGGGTGTCATATTCGGATGTTCTCCGCGAATCCGAAGGACTGTCGCTTTGATACGTCGGCGTATGCGGGCGGATCGCCGGGACTGGCCGCGCAGTGTTGGAATCGTGACGGGTTCATCGTTTTGCTTGGAATCTATTACTGCTTGTGCTATTGCGGATGGACAGTGCCAGCACAATCCCACCGGCGATCACAATCAGATCCTTGACGATAAACTGGCCGTCCATGGTCAGTACAAAGGGCACGATCTTCCATGTGTCGCGCGGCAGCAGTACCAGCGGAGCCATGGCCCCGATGAGCTGCGCGGCCAGAAGGATGAGGGTTGTCCTCATCCACATTCCCGTGAGCAGGCCCAACCCGATGAGGACCTCCATAGTCGCGACGAGCGGGAGCGACACCGATGGTCCAACAGTGCCGAAACTGAGCAACTCAAACGTGCGTGTGACCAAATGCTCTGCGGGACTCAGCCCGGGGAAGAACTTGACCGCGCCGAACCACACATACACAACACCCATGCTCAGACGCAGTGAAAGCAGGGTGTAGCGACTCGCGAGCGCGCTCGACTGGTCGAGAGTGCGGGCGCGAGCGGGTTCGGGTACGGTCATTTCGGAACACCTGCTTGGCGGACCACCTGTCACGGATGCGTGTCGCGAGACAAACTCCGGAGATTGACTTGAGCATCTTGCCTGGATTCGTGGCGGCAGATGCAAATCTACGTCTAGATTTCAAGGAACGATGCGAGCCGCGGGCTCTCGCTCGAAATAGCGCTTCGAGGCCGCGGAAACACCCATACAGGGTAGTGTCCGCTCCAATCCGTCAAGATCCGTCCCGATGTACGCAGAACGTAGACGGGGGGGTGGAGGAACGAAGTAGCAAATCGGCTACCAGCGGGAGGGGCTTTGTGGGAAGCGGCGGGGCGGGGTAAGACAGGCGTCTGGCCGGGTACCGCGTGCCGGACGGGGCAAGCGGCACCTCGCGGGGAGGGGGAAACTGCCAAGTGGGCAGGCGGCGGGCGAAACACATGGGTATTTGGGTCGGCCCCGCTTAGGGCGAATCCGCCAAGCTCCAGGGATTTACTTGTGTGATGGCAGGGATTTGGTATGCTGGCCAGCCAAGCCAAGAGACGAGGGCCAGTCGCGCAACGCTTCATGGCTAGGCCGCCGCCGCGATGCGGCATGCCCGCTCGCCATTCAACTGCCCGTCGCTGGAGGATAGTGCCATGTGCCGCAACGCGCTCACAATCATCGCGGTTGTCGTTCTTTGCTGCTGCACGTGGACGGCCCGGGCTGCGGACGATGCCAAGGCCGGGGCCGATGCCGCGCCGAGGACGGTGGGGCCGTGGACGCTTTTGGCAAAGCACGATGATGCGACGCTGGCGAGGGATCCTTGGATTCGGCCGAGCAAGGGGCAGGCGCTGAAACTCGACGTTGAGCGAATGCGGGAGATGCTCAAGGGTGCGCCGATGGAGTTCACGGAGGAGGCGCGGACGAAGCTGCTGATACTGGAGTTGCCGGATCCGAATGGATCGATGCAAAGGTTCTCGGTGTGGGAGTCTCCGGTGCTTTCGGCTCCGCTCGCGGCGCAAAATCCGAGAATCAAGACCTACGTGGGCCAGGGACTGGACGACCGAGCGTGCATCTTCCGAGGAGACATCACGGAGCAGGGCTTCCACGCACAGGTACTTGCTCCCAACGATGCGAGTTGGTACATCGATCCGTGCTCTCGCGACGATCGATCGCACCTGAATAGCTACTACCGACGCGATCTGAAGCGATCTGGCAACTGGAGTTGCACGGTCCACAACACTCAGACGGGCTTTACGACACGGGGTGGCGTCGGATTGATCCAACCGCTGCCGCACGCTCCGATCGGTGCAACGCGGACCACCATCCGACTGGCGGTTGGCTGTACCCACGAGTATACAAACTTCCACGGGGGCACGGAGGCACTGGCCACGAGTGCGATTACAACAGCGGTGCATCGCATCAACGGCGTGTTCGAGCGCGACCTATCGACTCGGTTTATTCTGGTGGGAACAAAGGTCTGTCTGGACGCTGGCGCAGGGTGCTACACGGGGACCACAGCGAGTGCCCTTCGGCTGCAGAATCCGGGGGTTCTGAACGCGGCGATCGGTTCACCGGCTTACGACATCGGCCATGTGTTTGCGATGAACTCCGACGGAGGATTGGCTACACTCGGCGGAGTGTGCCAAGATTCGTGCAAGGCCCAGGGCGCGACCGGTATATCACTCTCTGGTGGCGGGCCCACTGGCGATCCGTTCTGGATCGACTATGTGGCGCACGAGATAGGACACCAGTGTGCCGCAACGCACACGTTCAACAGCGTCGGACAGGGAACGTGCACCATCGCGACGCGAGAAGGCGCGACGGCGTTCGAGCCGGGATCGGGCTCGACAATCATGGGATACGCGGGGAACTGCGACTCGGACAATGTTCTGTCGCAGAGTTCGGACTACTTTCACTCAGCTTCGATCGATCAGATGTCGCAGTTTTTGTCGGCGATCTGCCCGCCCACGGCGTCCTGCGGCGTGACGTGCCAAGCCGTACCGGGCCGGGTGCCGCCCACGGTGATGGCCGCGCCATTGCTGCACGGACCACTTTCGATAGTGATACCAGTCGACACTCCGTTTGAGCTCTCGATCGCGCCGCCGCCGGCGAGCCCGGACATCTGGACCTATTGCTGGGAACAAAGAGATAGCGGCTCAGGCGCAAGTCTTACGACGCCGGACGATGGCTTCATGCCACTAAACATCTCGGGAGGGCCGATCGCATTCGGGAACCAATCGCTGGATGGGTACCGCTCGGTACCCAGTCTTGAGCGCGTGCTCTTGGGCTCGCCGGCGAGTCTAGTTGATCGGCTGCCGTCCGTCGGACGCACCTATAGGTGGCGCGTGACGGTTCGCGACAATGTGGCCGGCGGTGGAGGCGTTGCGCACGATGACGTCGTGATCTACCCGGACGCCAGCGCGCGAAACTTCCACATTGTAGCTCCCAACTCGGCGACGACATGGACAGCGGGCGAGCAAAAACAGGTGACGTGGGACACCGCGAACACGGGGCAGAACCAGTCGAGCGGTGTTTCCTGCGAGAGCGTACAGATTCTCTTCTCGGCCAATCGCGGAGCAACGTTTCCATACGTGCTGGCCTCAAACACACCAAACACCGGGAGTGCGATGGTGACGGTGCCGTGGGTCGCCACGAACGAGGGTCGCATCAAGGTCAAGGCGATCGGCAACATCTTCTACGACATCAACGACGCAAATATTACGGTAGATTTTGGTCGGATCACCATGGACGCTGGATACTCCGCGATGTTTCGATTTCAGGGCGGCGGATTCGGAAACTATACTTTGTTTCAAGCGAGTGATTACCAAGAGCTTGAGACTCCTGTGCAGGTCGGCGATCAGACCTTTACGTACGACGTTCGCACGGATGCCGCTCCTGGCACGTACGACGGATGGACGGGCGGCACCGCGACATTCGTGCCGTACGCACGAGCGAGCCGGGGAGTGCTCAAGGCATATGCTGCGTGCCAACACGTCTCGCTCCAGCCGCCGCCAAACTCAGTGTTCTATGACTACACACATGCTTTTTGCACGAGCTGGGTGAATGCTACAGACCGAATCCGGGTGTCGGGACCGGCCACTCGAGACCGAGTGTGGGTCGCCTATCGCGTTCGCACGGTTTCGGATGTTCAGGCGTCCCTGTCAAACGGACCTCAAGCGGTCGTCGACGCATCCGCAGTTGCCTCCTATAGCTTTGGACCTTCGAGCGAGGTTCGCGGAGACGTCTTGGCTGGGCAGGGAAGAAGCTACCGCCAGGTGAGAGATCTGCCGCCGGTCATTGTTGCGAGCTCGGAGATCGTTGCGGGGTCACTGTCGGTCCGCAACGGGGCGGTGATTTGGATGCAGAGTGCCCTCACCGCAAACTGCAATGGCAACTCATATAGCGCGGTTGCCAACTCACGCAACTCATCATTTGTTGAACTGTTCATCGTCGATCCCGGCGTCACCCTCACTTCCGCCAGCGGCCACGACTACTCGCCGCCACCGTGCGCACCGCCGGCGGTCGGGCTTCAGCCAGTTTCGGTTGATGCGTGCGTGTCCGGTGCCGCGTCGTTCTCGATGGCCGGGCAGGGTGATGGTCCGTTCCTCTACCGGTGGAAGTTCCTCACCTCGGACGGGCAGTATCGGGTGATTCTGGATGATGGTGTCGTTGTGGACCCACTCACCGGAGCGGGATTCACGGCTGCGAACACGAGCACGGGCACCATCGCGCTGAGCGGATTCTATTCCGGAAGCGGAGCGACTCTGGTCGATTCGTTCACACTCGTGGGCGAGGTGATCACGGCGTGCGGCGTTGCACAGACCAGTTCCGCCACAGCGCGGTTCTCCGTGCCTTCCATAGGCAGTATCGTCTCGCAGCCAGCCAACGCTTGGGCGTGCCCGGGTGGGGCCGCATCGTTCACACTGGCCGTGCAAGGAGGTATGCCTTCGTATCAGTGGCGTATGAACGGTTCGCCCATTCCCGGAGCGACGAGCGCGACCCTGAGTCTGGCGAGTGTCTCGGCGACAGACGCCGGAGCGTACGACTGCATCGTGAGCAGGTCGTGTACATCCGTTACGAGCGCCGCCGCCACGCTCGCTGTCACGTCGTCGGCCGTCATAACGCAGCACTCGCCGGCCCTCGCGTCGGTGTGCGGCCCCATCGCCGTCAATCTGACGGTGACGACGCTTGGCCCCAACGTTGCGTATCAGTGGATGGACAGCATCGGGCCGATCGCCGGGGCGAACGGACCGAGTCACACGGTTGAGTTGACCAGTGACGGCTCATATTCCTATTCGTGTGTAGTCACCGACTCGTGCGGGACCGACTCCATCACGTTCACACGCGAGGTGCGACACGCTCCCACGGTGACACAGCAACCGCCGCATCAGACGTGGTGCGTGGGTGGCGACCCGCACACGTTCACGGTTGTGGCCACGGGGACGGCGCCGCTGTCGTATCAGTGGCGGCGGAACGGGCAGGTCATTTCGGGCGCGACAGGCAGCACGTACATTGTTCCGCCGCCGACGGTCGCGGGAGACAGTTGGTACGAGTGCGGGGTCGAGAACGTGTGCGGCTCGTGGTATTCTTTCACGGCCGTAAACGTGCAGGCGGCGGGGCCGACGATCACACAGCAGCCCGGGGCGGCAACGGCATGCGCGGGAAACGGCGCGACGTTCGCGGTCGCGGGGACGGGCGTGGCGCCGCTGGCGTATCGGTGGCAGTGGCGAGTCGGGACGGCGGGGCTGTGGCAGGACCTGTTCGACGGCGTCCGCGCCGGCGGAACGACCGTTGCGGGGGCGAGCACTCCGGGGCTGTCGCTCTCGGAGATCAGCGAGTCCGACTTTGTGCCGGAAAGCGTGTTTGCCTGCCGCGTGAGCGATGCGTGCGGAGCTTTTGCGGTGAGTGGATCGGCGGGGTTAACGACGCTGCCGGGGCAGCCGTTCTCCGCGCGGAGTACATCGGGCTGGGCATGCCCTTACGCGGTGTTCTTTGCGGAGGGCACGCCAGCGGAATCGGGACCGTTTACCTATCAGTGGTATCGGAACGGAGTCGCGATCGTGGAGGGGCCGACGGGGAATGGGTCAACGTTCAGCCTACCCGACCCGCAGGTCCTCGTTCTGTTCGACGCGGCGGCGGCGGACGCTGGCGACTACACGTGCACGGTGACGAACGCGTGCCGCTCGATCACGCCGCCTGCACAGCCCCTGCTCTTTGAGGAGCCGGTCCCGACGATCGACACGCAACCGATGCCAACAACGATTTGCCCCAGAGGAACGGCGACACTGACGGTTGGCGCATCTGCGGCGGGACATTACGAATATTTCTGGCAGGTGGAAGACCCGACCCAACCCGACGGCTGGGCATGGCTGGCCGACGGGCCGCTGGTGATCGGAGGGCAGATGTGCGGCACGGTGGCGGGAACAGAGACGGCGACGCTTACATACGTTCCAATTGGCGCCCAACCAGCGTGCTCTCGTACTCTACGTTTCCGGGGTGAGGTGGATGTTCCGTGCAACTACGCAAACAGCAACTCCGCACAGGTAACGATCTGTCCCCCGGACTTCAACTGCTCTGGTTCGCCAAATGTTCAGGACATCTTCGACTTCTTGAGTGCGTGGTTTGCCAACAGCCCGCTTGCCGACTTCAACGGCTCCGGTACCAGTAACATCCAGGACATCTTTGACTTCCTTGCCGCCTGGTTCGCGGGCTGCTAGCGATGGGTGTTCCGCACTCCTTTCTCCTCCCCTGCCGCACACGCCGCGCCTTCCCAAGACCTTGCCCGTTGTAAGCGGGGAGAAGGGGTGGTGGAGAGCGTGGCGGGGATACCATGCCGGCCCCGAAATTGGCCGGGGCGTGTGCCCAAGGAGCAGTCGTGGCGGTAGCGATCATCAGCGATGTTCATGCGAACGCGGCGGCACTCAAGACGGTGCTGGGGGATATCAAATCGCGCGGGATCGACAAGATCATCTCGCTGGGGGACATCATTGGGTATGGGCCGGACCCGCTCGAGTGTGTGGACCTCGTGCGGACGCACTGTCAGTGGTCGCTGATGGGGAATCACGATTTCAGCGTGCTCTATGAGCCGACCAACTTCAACCCGGGGGCGGAGCAGGCGGCGTATTGGACGCGATCGCAGTTTGATCAGGAGCCGGTCCCTGCCAAGCGGCGGGAGCGATACGAGTTTCTCGGGCAGTTGCGGGTGCGGGTGGCGGAGACGGTGCCGGGGACAGACCTGCCGCTGCTGGCGGTGCATGGGTCGCCGCGTCGTCCGATCAATGAGTACATCTTTCCGGATGACTGCATGACCGCGCCGGACAAGGTGAGCACGATCTTCGAGCGGGTGGGGAAACTCTGCGTGGTCGGGCACACGCATGTGCCGGGGATCTTCAGCGACGAGCCGGACTTCTATCCGCCGGCGGAGCTGACGGACGCGACGTATAAGTTCAACACCGAGAAGGCGATCATCAACGTGGGGAGCGTTGGGCAGCCGCGGGATATGGATCCGAGGGCGTGCTATGTGGTGATGCACGAGGACCGGATGCAGTTTGTGCGGCTGGAGTACAACATCCGGGAGACCGCGGAGAAGATCAAGGCGATTCCGGAGCTGAGCGATTGGCTGGGGGATCGGTTGTTTGAGGGGCGGTGAGGGAAGAAGGGATCGAGGGATCGAGGGATCAAGGGAACGAGGGATCAAGGGATCAAGGCATCCAGGGGGGAGGCCGGCGGTGTGACGTGGGCGTTTCGGCCCTCTTGCTTTCCTCTTGATGCCTTGATGCCTTCATCCCTCGATGCCTTCTTGTTCCCCCTACCATCGACCCTTCTATGCCTAAAGAACCGAATCGACTGTTGCGGGTGATCGTGCCGCTGGTGCTCTTTGTTGCGGGCGGCGGGATCATTTTTTACTCGGTGATGAAGAACTCGGGGACGGCGCAGACGCCTGCGCCGGGGACGACAACTCCAACCGCTAACACATTGCCTGGCGCGGGGACAACGCCGACAGCGGCGGGTGCAAAGCCCGCGGAGACGCCACCGGCACACGCGCCGGAAATAGCGGCGAGCGTTCCGGATGCGCCGAAGAACCCGGAGATGTCGGCGAAGCCCGAGCCGGTGGCCGCACCGGCGAATACCACATATACAGCGAAGACGTATCCATTTACGGAGTACGCCCCGATCGGGTCGGAGACGCCGAAGGAAAAGGGCGGGACGTTCGAGTTTGAGGTGCGGTTCAGCCCATTCGGGGCGGGTGTGGAGCGGATGGCGCTGGCCAACCACTTCTCCACCATCAAGAAGGTTGAGCACGAGGTGATCCAGCAGTTTCGCGCTCTGCCGCCGGGGCTGGTGGATGATCCGCGCGCCGGGACGTGCGGCTTTGCGATGAGCAAGGTGGAGATCGACGGGAAGGTCGTTGATCTGGGACTTACGAAGACGGCGAAAGAGACGTACTGGAAGCAAACCGCGCCGGGGACGTTCGAGGCGGAGATCGTGGATGGCGCGGGGAACGCGGCGGTGCGGATTACCCGCTCGTATGAACTCAAGCCCGGGACGTATGACCTGACGATCACGCAGCACGCGGACAATCTGACGGATCGGCCGATCGCGCTGGCGTGGCACCAGTTTGGGCCGACGAGTCTGCCCTCGGGGACGATCCGCTACGGCGGGGATGTCCGGCGCGTGCGGTTCGGGTATCAACTGACCAAAGAGAAGGATCCGGAGCGGCTGGTGATCGCGGATGACAGCGCCTCCTCGCTGATTCCATATCAGACCGCGCTGGACACGCAGAACGGGACGTTTGGCGTATCAAATCTGCCGCGCTGGGATGCGAAGAAGCTGTGGCCGAACACGAACTCGGAGAAGCAGCAGGAGACGCTGGCGTGGGTGGGAATGACGGGGCGGTACTACACGGTGGCGATGTATCCCAAAGGCGCGGCGGGTGGTGTGGGTGGCACGCCGGGTCGTGGCGATGACAAGGCATTCACGCTGGTGGACAAGGTGGATCGACTGGCGATTCCGACCGGCGAGCCGCCGAGCGGGGGCATCACTGACATTCTGATGGGGAGCGAGATCAAGCCGATCGGCGAGGTGGTGCTGCGGATTGCGACCAAGCCGATGACCATTCAGCCGGGCAAGAGCGCGGATGTGTCGGTGGGCGTGTATGCCGGGCCGAGCTCGGTGGGCGTGATCGAGAAGCAGCCGTCGTCATTCGCGGCGGGCATTTCCAAGGTGGTCCTGTACACCTTCGGCGGGCCGTGCGGCTTCTGCACGTTTCAGCTTTTCGCGGGCGCGCTGCGCGACCTGTTGACGTTCCTGCACGACCATGTGGTGTTTGACTGGGCGCTGGCGATCATGCTGCTGGTGGTCTGCGTGCGGACGATTCTGCACCCGATCACGCGCTGGAGCCAGCGCCGGATGTACTTCGTCAGCAAAGAGATGGCCAAGATGGCCCCGAAGATGAAGCAGATTCAGGAGAAGTACAAGGACGACCCGACGAAGCTGCGCGAGGAGCAGAGCCGCCTGCTGGCGGAAAACTCCGGGGCGTATGCGGGCATGGCGATGGGGTGCATCCCCGCGATGCTGCAAACGCCAGTGTGGATCGGGCTCTCGGCGATGATCTACTTCAACTACGACCTTCGGCACTCGCCTGCGTTCTTCGGCGTGTTTCAGAACATGACTGGTGGCTCGTGGGGCTTCCTGGGAAATCTGGCGGAACCCGACCACCTAATCTCGTTCGGACGCTCGTTCAGCGTTCCGGTGATCGGGCGATTCATGGGGCCGATTGACGGGCTGAACCTGTTGCCGCTGATTCTGGGCGTGGTGTTCTTTCTGCAGCAGAAGTATTTGCAGCCGCCGCAGGCGACGCCGATGACGGCCGAGCAGGAGCAGCAGGCGAAAATCATGCGGGTGATGACGGTGGGGCTGTTCCCACTGATGATGTACAACGCGCCCGCGGGGCTGGCACTCTACTTCATGACCAACTCGACGCTGGCCATTCTTGAGAGCAAATGGGTGCGTGCGAAGGCGGAAGGGGAATATCAGGAAAAGGAAGCCGCGAAGGCGGCGCAGATCGCCACGCGCGCGAGCGGTGTGGGAACATCGATGTGGGATCGAAAGGGAAAGAAGCAGGAGGAGCCGCAGGGCTTCATGGCGAAGATCCGCAAGATGGCGGAGGATGCACAGAAGGTGCGTGAGCAGCAGGCGAAGATGAAGGGGAAGAAGAAGTAAGCAAGAAGTGACGGAGTGACGGAGTGACGAAGCGGGGAAAGGTGGGGAGCGGGGGAAGGTTGGACGCTGCGATCGCGGGGGCGGTGGCGGAGTGGTTTGCGCGGAATGCTCGGGAGTTGCCGTGGCGGGTGGAGTGGCAGCCAAGGCGAACGCCCGGCTCGGAGAGCCGGACCACCCGAAGGGGGACCAAGCAGAGGCGTGATCCGTATCTGTCGCTGGTGTCGGAAGCGATGCTGCAACAGACGCAGGTATCGCGGGTGATTGAAAAGTACGTCGAGTTCGTCGGGCGGTTTCCGACGGTCGAATCCCTCGCGGCGGCGGATGAGCATGAAGTGCTGGGGCTGTGGACTGGGCTTGGATACTACCGGCGGGCGCGGAATCTACATGCGGCGGCGAAGATGGTGGTGGCGGAGTTCGGCGGGAGTGTGCCGCGCGAGGTTGAGGAGTTGCAGCAACTGCCGGGGGTGGGGCGATACACGGCGGGGGCGATCGCGTCGATCGCGCATGGTGAGAGAGCGCCGATCGTGGATGGAAACGTGGCTCGGGTGCTGCTTCGGGTGCATGGCAAGGACGCAGCGAGCGATGACAAGAGCGTGCAAGGGTGGCTGTGGGAACGCGCAATCGCGATGGTGCACGCGGCGGATGAGCCGGGGGTGTTCAACGAGGGGATGATGGAACTGGGGGCAACGGTCTGTGTGCCGGGGACGCCGCGCTGCGAGCAGTGCCCGCTGCGCGAGCTCTGCGTGGCGCGACGTGAGGGAAGGGAACTGGAGATACCCAGGCCGAAGCAACGAGCGATACGAAAAGGTGTGCACTGCGCAGTCGTGGTGATCCAGCGCGACGATGAAGCGTTGGTCGTGGAGCAACGCGAGGGCGATGGGATGTGGGCGGGGATGTGGCAAGCACCGACAATCGAGCGGGCGGATCGGCCCCCCACGGCGGCGGAAGTTGGACGCGCGGTGGGACTTGCGGCGAAGAAACTGGAGCGATCAGAGACGTTTGAGTTTCTGGCGACGCACCGGCGGATGGTGTTTGCGGTGTATCGCGTGAGCGTCGGGGAGAAGTATGTGCCCAAGCGCGGCGCGTTTCATGGACGCGCGGCGATCGCCCGGCTGGGGATGAGCAGCCCGCAGCGGCGGGTGCTGCTGGGAAAAGAATAAGCAGGGGATGATGGCGAAGGTGAACACGGCAAGAGAGAGGCCGACACTACGCAATCTGGGTTGCTCGCACGCCCTCGGGGACATCTGGGATGGCAGGCAGACTCCGCGGTAAGCGGAGTATGTCAGAATCGCGTGAGGGTGCGAGGCGATGAAAACAATGGCATTCGGGCCGCGGCGGCCCGAACACGGCTTGCAGAGCCGTGCCATCCGGAACATGGGCTAGAACGCCCATGCCACGGCGGGATCAGCCGTTGGCTTCGGTGGCGCGGATGACTTCTTCGACGCTCGTAAGCCCTTCCGCGACTTTCTTCATGCCGTCGGAGCGGAGGGTGATCATGCCGCGTTCCATGCAGGTGCGGCGGAACTCCGAGACGTTGGGATTTCGCGCGATGATGTCGCGGAGGGAGTCATCGACGACGAGCAGTTCGTAGATGCCGACGCGCCCGGCGTACCCGCGATTGCGGCATTTCTCGCAGCCCTTGGGCATCCACATCTTGTCCGGGTTCATGCCCTGCATGGTCAGGTATTCCTGATACTCCTCGGTGGGCGAGCCCTGGAACTTGCAGTGCGGGCAGAGGCGGCGGACCAGGCGCTGCGCGAGCACGCCGCGGACGGCCGCGCCGACGAGGAAGGGTTCCAGACCAATGTTGACCAGCCGGGTGAGCGAGGCGGGCGCATCGTTGGTGTGCAGCGTGGAGAGCACGAGGTGGCCGGTGAGCGCGGCCTGCACGGCGGTGGAGGCCGTCTCCATGTCGCGGATTTCGCCGAGCATGATGACGTCCGGGTCCTGGCGGAGCAGGGCCTTGAGGGCCTTGGAGAACGTCATGCCGATCTTGTCGTGCACCTGCGTCTGCGTGATGCCGTCGAGGTGGTATTCCACCGGGTCCTCGACGGTGGAGACGTTCATGGTGTTCTTGTCCATCTGCCGCAGCGAGGCGTAGAGCGTGGTCGTCTTACCCGAGCCGGTGGGGCCGGTGACCAGCACGATGCCGTGCGGCTCGTCGATGCACTTTTTCCAGAGAGTGAGCGTGTCGGGCTCAAAGCCGAGCGCATCCAGATCGACGTTGATGGACTTGGTGTCCAGAATACGCATGACCGTCTTCTCGCCCGAGCTGTTGGGGAGCGTGGAGACGCGGAGATCCAGCTTGCGCCCGTGGACGGTGCAGCGGATGCGTCCATCCTGCGGCAGGCGGCGCTCGGAGATGTCCAGATTCGCCATGATCTTCAGGCGGCTGGTGATGGCGGAGGCCATGGACCCCGGGGGCGTCATCATCTCAAAGAGATTGCCGTCGATGCGGAATCGCACCTTCAGCTTCTTCTCGCCTGGCTCGACGTGGATATCCGATGCGCCTTCCTTGACCGCCGACTGGATGATGTAGTTCACATAGCGAATGACGGGAGACTCCGCGGCCTCACGCTCGAGATCGACTTCCTGAGATTCCTTGACCTTCTCAACTTGGACATCGTCCTCGTCCACCTCCGAGAGGATGGACGAGACATCCATATCCTGCTGCTGCTGCTCGGTCTGGCCGATCAGGTCCAGCGCGGTTTTGATGTCCGTGGGCGGGACGACGACGAGCTTGACGTTGGAGACGCCGAGCCGGCGGCGGACCTCGTCGAGCAGAAAGACATCGTCCGGGCTGCAGGCACCGATGATGACGCGCCCGCCCGCGCCGTTGACACCCGTGCCCTTGGTGGTTCGGAGCGGGAGAACGCAATAGCCCTTGCAGAAATCCGGCGTGAGACGCTGAAGCAGCTTGCCGTCGAAGCCGCCGTCAAGGCCTTTGTCCAGATCGACGCGCTCAAAGGGGACATCGGACATCCCGGCGATGGCCTGATAGATCTTGATTTCGTCCGCGCCCTGTTCGATGAGGACATCGGGGAGGCGACGGCCGGGGCTGGTTTTCATCACCTGTTGCGCGGCGGCGACCTGCTGAATCGTCACGGCTTCGACGGCAACGAGAAACTCGCCGATCTCCTTGCCTGGCGCGCCGGGAACGGTGATCGCGCCGGATTGGTCCACGCCCTCCTGACCATCAAAAACGTTCGCGAGAGCCTCGCCAACCGCGGGCTTTGGCGGTGCGGGCGGGCGGTACGGAACAGCAGGGTCGTTGTCGACGGTGACGTTCGTTCCCCAGGAGCGCTGGCCGCTGGGAACAGTCGGGAGCGGCGAGAATACCTGCTCCGCCCTGTCGATGGGATGCTTGCTGGGCAGCGGCTCGGGATCGGGCGCTCCCTTGCGGCGGCGCGCCAGGGCCTTGGAGTCATCGTTCTTGACGCCAAGATCGGCGAGAATGTCATCGATGTCGAACTTGCCCATGGGAGCGTGTCTCGTCGGGGAGTGCAGGCGTGGGAACGTGTATGGATGTGTCCGGCGATTACTTCTTCTTGGGCTTGGTGGAGTTCATGCCGTCATCGTCCATCGTGAGTTCGACGGTTTCGCCATCGGTGTTGGCCACTGAGAGCTCAACGCTGCGCCCGTGGATCGCCTTGACGGTAAAAAGCCCATCGGCCAGGATGTCGCCGACACGGACGGCCTCGCCCGAGATGCGGGCCACGGGGTGGGAGCCGCCGATGATGCCGTTGACCTTGAGCTGGGCGAGCGCGCCCTGCACCTTGCCTCGCTTCAGTTCGATATCACGCTTGGTGCGTTCCGCGGCGGCGCGGCCGGCGGCGTTGGGATCACCAGCCGCAACCGGAGTGGGAGCAACAACGTCCACCATCTTGAAGGGGTTTTTCTGCACCTCTTCAACGGGAACCTGGCTGGCCGCGTGGTTGGCCGCAAGGTCCTGGATGATCTTCTGATGATCTGCGGCGCGGGAGCTTGGCTTGGTCAGGTCGTAATCGGGCACGACAGTCGCTGCAAGATTGGTGAGCGGCCCGATACCCAGCAGCCGCATGCCATAGATCATGCCGCCGCCGACAGCGAGCAGCATGGTGAGAGCGATGGCCTGAGTGGAGACCTTGCGTTTTTTGGGAGCGGCAAGACCCGCCGCGCCGCCAGCGGAAGCATCCCCACCGGGGGCCATGGCCTCCAGCCGGAAGACGCCCGCCGCGGGCGATTGTTCAGCGGGCTCATCGCCGAGAGGCATGAGTCCGCCGGAAGAAGATGTTGAGGCAGAGGTGTTACGGCTCATTTGGTCTCACTCCCATCGCTCTCGTAGTAGACGCTGAGGACGAACTTGCTCTTCATGTCACCGTCGGCGGCTTTCGTCGCGCTACCGCCGCTGGACTTGTCCGAGCGAACAATGTCCAAATCGGTGAATCGGGTGATGCGCGGGAGCTGCTCGATGTCGAGCAGGAACTTGTAAAAGCCGTCGAAATCGCCGGTGATCTCGATATCCAGCGGTTGCTCCATCGCCATTCCGGCAGGCGCGGTCTTGTCGTTCTTCTTGAAACTTGGAATCTTCAGACCGTTCTTGGCGGCAATGCCGGAGACCTGTCGGAGCACGTTGTCCATCTCCTTGGAGGAGGGGAGTTTGGCCTGCAAAGAGTCGATGGACGCGCGGATCTGGTCGTTGGCGCGCTGCAGGTCTGCGGTCTGGCTGGTGGCCTCGCGCAGTTTGGAGAGAAGCGCCTGCTTGTGCTGGATCTCCTTCTTGCCTTGCTCGATCTTGGCGTTCACAGGACGGAACACCACGAAATAGGAGCAGACGGGAAGCGCCAGCAGCACGGCGGAGAAGAGGAACTGTCTTGCGGTGGTTGACATGGTGGGATTACTCCGGCTTGGTGGGGACACCGGTGATGTTGGAGGATTTGTCTTCGCGGGGCGCGGTTGGGTCCATCGGGTCGCGGGGGGCGCGTTTGGGTGCGCCGGCAACAGGGCGCGTGTTCAGTCGCGGCACGTGGAGGGGCTCAATGGTGCGGGCGTCGGCGGACTGTTTGATGGAGGCCTCGATACGGAACTTGCGCATCGAGACTTCATCGATCACGATGTCCGAGGAAAAGATCATGTCCACATGATCCAGCAGCGGGCAGGCGACCAGCCGCTGGTAGTAGTCGGCGACATCATCGTCGGTGGAGGAGAGACCGACGAGTTCCAATCGAAAATCAAAGCGCGGTGGGAGGGGTTTGGGGGCATCCGCCGCGGGTGTTGAGCTGGCGGTGGATGTTTGCGCGGCCTTGATTGCCGCGAGCGTCTGCGGGCCGGCGAGCGAGGTGATTTCCTTCTTGGGCTTGGGGGCCTCAAGAATGCGTTTGGATTTCAGGGAGAACTCCGTCAGCGTGAGCTGCTTGGGCATTCGATTGATCAGCTCGGCCATCAGGATGGAGCGTGGGACGCGCTCCACGAGAGCGAGCGTGACATCGGCCTTCTCCTTGAGCTCGTCGCGCTGGGCTTCGAGCACCTTGAGCTGGTCGATCTTCTTGCTCTCAGCGGCGAAGTCGCGGTTGACCTCCTCAACGGTTGTCTTCACCACCCACCACTGGCGATAGGTGACAAAGAACGCACCGACGATGCCGATGCCGACAACGAGGAAGAGGAAGAGCGAGATGGCGATGGCGCGTCGCTCGGCTTTCTTCTGGAGGTAGTCCTCCGGGAGAAACGAGTTGGCCGCGCCGGGTTTGCGATCCGAGGGGCTCATGGGTGGATCCTGATCAGAGGAGCGAAGAGAAACGAGAAGGGTGATTCGGGAGACTCAAGTGACAAAGAGAGTTTCAGAGATCGGTGGGGCACATGCAGAGGCCGAAGGGGATGGTCCAGCCGGGCTGTGGTGTGGTGAAATCAACGCCGCGGACGGACTCCTTGCCGGTGCGGGCCATGCGAGCGAGCGGGTCGGCGACGTGGGCGGGAAGCCGCAGCTTTCGGGCGATGTGCTGGCAGAGGCCGCGATGGCGGGCCTCGCCGCCGAAGAAGATGGCGCGATCGACGCGCTTGCCGGGGAACATTGCTTCGTAGTAACGCAGGCACATGGCGATCTCGTCGGTGAGATTGTCCAGGGTGTCAGCGAGATCAAACTCCGGCGGGGCCACCGCAACGGTGCTCTGATCCGCGAGTTGCGGCGTGAGGCCCGGGGCAATCCTGCTCTCGCGGCGTTCCTGGGCAACGGCGGTGTCGGACTCCACCTGCTCCACAAGCCCGCCGGCGGCGCGAGTCGCGGCGGCGGCAGCGGCCGCGCGAGCGATCGGATTGCTTGGGTCCATCGGGCGCACTGCGGGCGCGACGAGCACGCTGGCGGCCAGGCGCCGGGCTCGGGCGGTGGCGGTATCCAGATCAAGAGCACGGGCAACGGCGGCATCCAGATCGCGTCCGCCAAGCTGAATGCTCTTGGCGAAGATGAGCGTGGAGCCATGGGCGATCCAGACTTTGGTGGTGCCACACGCGAGATCGAGATACAGCGTGGAGACGTGCTGATCCGAGATGCGACGGTTGATGTGCTCAAAGGCGCGAACAGTGGCGACGGCCTCGGGGTGGATGCCGACGCACTCGAGGCCGGCGCCGCGGATGGCCTGCATGATCCGTTGCACGAACTCACGCGCCGCGGCCATGCAGATGACCTCCTGCTTCATCGCGGATCCGTCGTGCGCGCCGCCGGAGCCGGGCGTGGCCGCGCCATCCACGGCGAAGTGACGGAGAATCAGCGCATCGGGATCGCAGTTGAGCGCACTGGGCACGCCGACCTTCACCAGGTCCGCAAGATCGACGTTGTCGCTTTTGGGAAACTGCATATGTTTGATGAACGTCTGCCCGGCGGGAATGGAGCAGACAGCCCGCTTGCCCTTGAAGCCGCCACCCTTGAGCAGACGCGGTAGTGCCTGAAACTGAAACTCAAACCGCTTGGCGTGGTCGGAAAGCAGCTGCTCGGGCGTATCAATCGAAGCCGCCGCGACCAGCGCGGGTGGATCACCACCCGAGAGTTGCAGCAGCTTGAGCGCGCCGGCGCCGAAGTCGATCGCGATGGGCAGGGTGCCACTCAGGCCGCTGCCGAGCGAGCCCGCCGCTGTTCGCACTTTGCCGAATGACAGAAACGACATAGACGCGGTGCCTCGCAAAGCCGGGGAGCGAATCCGGATCGGATGCGCTCTCAGGCTCGTCGTACGGATCGGACGGTGATACCCGGGGATTGAGGGCATGGCGCGACGGCGCGAGCGGCGCGGCCCCGGCAGATGGGCCAGGGCGTACAACCCCCCCACTCGATACGGGCACTCCTGCGTGTCCCGAGCGCGGCGGGTCCGAGAACCTGTGGCAGCCGTTGCGGACGGTCCGGGCTACCCGGGTTGACGTGCGTGGGCCAAGTTGCACGGTTTCTCGAGCGTGCGCGCGTCGATACCTCGTGTTGGAACGCGTACGTGCCAAGCGTGCCGCGCCCCTGGCGGAGAACTCACCATGCTCACACTGCTGATGTCCAAGGCCGCGGCGGGGATGACACTCGCGATGCCCGTGCTGCACCCGGAGAAACCGGGACATGTGCTGCTGCGCCCCGGGTGCGTGCTTGACGACATATCCATCGGACGGCTGCGCGAACTGGGCGTGCGCCGGATCGCGATCGAGTATCCGCCGACCGCGTTCCTGATGCGCTACGCGAGCATGTCGCTGCTCAACGCACAGAGCCGCGTGGCGGAGCGGATAGCCACCGAACTGGATGCCGTCGCCAGCGGGCTGCACGCGGACTTTGAGCTGCAAACATACGTCGATGGCGTGCGGGTGCTGATCCAGCATCTGGTGGACGAGCCGGCGGCCGCGCTGTTCATGAATGACATCGTGGATGCCCGGCCCTCCGTCGGTTCGCACGCGTTCAACGTCGGATTGCTCTCGCTGCTGGTGGGGCTGAAGCTGGACGGATATCTGGTTTCCAACAAGCCACGCATCACGCGCCGGCGGCAGTTGAATATCGAGTCGCTGGGCCTGGGCGCGATGCTGCACGACATCGGCATCACCCGGCTCGCCGGGACGATCGGCGATCGCTTCGATCGCACCCGCAACGAGGACGATGAGCAGTGGCGCAAGCATGTGCTCGTGGGCTTTGCGCTTGTGAAAGGGCGGCTCCCCGCAACCGCATCCGCCGCCGTGCTGCACCACCACCAGCGCATGGACGGCTCCGGGTTCCCGACGCGCACCCGCGGGTTCGGCCCGCCAACCGCGCTGCGCGGCGATGAGATCCACATCTTTGCACGAATCGTCGGCCTCGCCGATGCCTTCGACCGCTTCAGAAATCCGCCGGCGCTCATCACTGCAGATGGCGGCACTGAACAACCCATGGCACGCAACCTCGGCGAGCTCCACGGCGGACCGGTGCCCACGGTGCGAGCGCTGAAGCAGACACTCGAACTTGTTCGCGCCGGCAAGCTTGATTCGGTTGTGTTCAAGGCGTTGCTGGCGGTGGTTCCGGCATTCCCGCCGGGAAGCATCGTGACCATCAGCGACGGTCGCACATGCGTCGTCACCGGTTGGGAGCCGACACAACCCTGCTCACCCACGGTCAGCGTGTTGCCCAAATCCCTGGAGGAAGCTGTGGCCGAGGGCAGCACGCTCACGATCCGCGACGCGGACCAACTCGGTGAGGAGATCGACCTCGCGGATCGACGCGATCTCCGGATCGTCTCGATGGATGGACACGATGTACGGGCCGACCAGTTTGAGCCCGTTTCCGCGAGCGAGTTTGATCTGCGGCTTTCCCACCCGCCGCCAATCGGCGATGGATGGGACCACATCATGGAGCAAACCCTTGCCGCAGGCGGCAAAATCGGCTAGGACATGCGATCACGCGCCGGCCGGAGCGGGTGCGGATGCCGCCGGGGTGGGAGTGATGGACGCGGGTGCAGCCCCGGCATCCTTGTTCGTGCTCGAAGGAGCAATCGCTGCATCCGCCGCAGCCGGAGGTGCGGGCTTTGCGGCCGGTGCGGGAACTTGTGCGCTCGGCTTGACGATGGTTGGCGGCTCATCCCCACCCGCCATGCCCGATGGAAGACCTGGCGCGGGCACGATCGTTCCCTGGTCGTTCAGCGCCAGCCCCACCACCGCAAGCTCACCTGCTTCCCAGTTCTTTGCGATCACTTCGGCGGGCTCCGGCTTGCGAATGAGCACCTGCTGGCCGGCTTGCAGGCCAGCTTTGATCTCGGCGAAGCGATCCGAGCGCCGACCGATCGCGACGGGACGGCGCACATAGCGGGTTCCGCCGCGCGAGTCGGGAGTGTGGACATAGCGTACAAGCCCATCCGAGAAGACGGCCTGAATCGGAATCGTGATGGCGTCGTTGACCTTGCCGAGGAAGACCTCCGCCTCCGCGCGCATTGATGGCTTGAGTCCGTGCGACTTGATCCCCGCGGATGCGGCTCCGAGGGCGCCGGGCACACCATCGCCGCTCTGCTCGGTCGCCGGCGTTTCCAGCGCGATCCTGACGGTGTACTCGCGCAGGTTCGGGTCCATCCAGCGGCTGGTTTGCTCCGCAAGAATGCCGATGCTCTCGACCTTGCCTGTGAATCGCCGCTCACCCGCGGCATCGACTTTGACCGACGCTGTCAGCCCGGGGCGAATCCGCCCGGCGAGCGACTCGTGTACTTTCACCGACGCGATCATCTCCGTGGTATCCGGCAGGATAATGAGCAGTTCGTTGGGATAGACCTTCTTGCCGACCTGCAACGGACCGTCATCGTTGCCCCAGCGGGAGTTCTCCATGCTGGTGGAATACACGACAAGCCCCGCGCTCGGTGCCTTGATGACCGACGCCGCGAGCTGCTCGATCGCCTTGGTGTGCTTCTGCTGGCGAATCGTGAGCGACTGCCGCTTGTTGTTGCGATCCGCTTCCTTGCTGGCGAGCTTGCTCTCGTTCTGGCGAAGCACGCGATCTTTCTCGGCCTGCGCCTCTTCCACATCCGAGAGCTTCTTCTTCTCGTCCTTGGGATACTGAAACTCCCAGTACACCTTCTTATCCAGCTTCGCCTTCTCCAGCGCCGCCTCGGCCTGCTCGTGCGCCAGCTCATCCTGCTGCAGCTGGTCCTGCGAGTAGTAGCCCTTCTCTTTCAGCGTGCGGCTCTGTTTGACTTTGTCATTCAGGCGACTCTCATCTTTGGTGGTGCGCTCCAGCGCGTGATCCAGATCGAGCTTCTTGCTCTCGACCTCGCCCTTCTTCCACTGCTCCAGATCAAGCTGCGCCAGCGCCAGCTTCAGATCCGCCTGCCGCTTGGCGGATTCGTTTTCGGAAAGTTGAATCTGATACGACTGCTCCGCCTCCACCATCGATGCCCGCGCGGACTCAAGCTGCAAGGCCTCCTCATCCAATCGCGTCTGGATCGGCTCGCCGTTGAGCTTCACGAGCAGGTCGCCCTGTTTGACGACCGTTCCCTCAGGGATGATCTCAACGATCGTTGTCTCGCCATCCAATGAGTTGCGGACCTCGATCTGTTTGCGGGCACGGAGTTCGCCCGAACAGGTCGTCGAGATATCAAAGTCGCCCTTCACCACTTCCACCAGATCGCTCGTCTGCCGATTCCCACCCGGAGACTTCTCGCCGCGCGGCTGGGCCCGCGCGTACCCAGTCGCAATGATGCCACCCCCAACAACGAGAAGTATCGCCACACCTGCCACGATCAGCGGCGTGCGTGCGATGCGGGCATGACGAAATGGGAATGACATGGCGGGCTCCGCGGACGGATCAGAGAAAGGTGTACAAACGGACTTGTCGGGCGAGATCAGGAGAGAGTCGTATCTTTCGCGAGTCAGCGAGGAGAAGCGCGGAGAATCCACTGAGAGTTCAACCGAACAGGAGCGGCCAAGATGCGGTAAACCTCGAATATCCATCCACTTGTACGGCTGGAGTTTGCTATCGTCCTCGGTCGCAGCTCTGCCACTCAAATCGCGCTTCCGAGCAAGAACCCGTCATGCCAAACCCGCTCGCCTTTGCACCCTCCTTTCGCCATGTGCTGCTGGTGGCCGCTGCGCCGAAGGAAGTGGAGGCCATCATGGCCGGGTTCGGGCATTCCCTGATCCCCGACGAATGGCGACGTACGGATGTGATGGAAGGGTGGTCGGTGGTTCGCAGCGGGGTTGGAAAAGTGAACGGCGCCGTCTGCGTGTGCCGTTGCTTAGCGGAGGGCGGGGAGCTCGGGACGCTGGTCATAAACGTGGGTCTGTGCGGCGCTCTGCCCCGCTCGGATGCGAACGGTGGGATGTTGCCCGTGGGCAGCGTGGTAGTCGGCTCCGGCTCGGTGTACGCCGATGAGGGCCTGGACGCGGGCGCGGCGGGATACACCGACATGGCCGCACTTGGCTTTGGCTACTGGCCCGGTGCCGGCGGTGATGCAGGATGCTCCGTGATTGCCCCGGATGCCGCCATCGCACGCGCCGTTGGGCAGCAGCTCTGGGCGGGCGGTGGCGTGCATGTGCACATCGGCAAGATCGCGACCGTTTCGACCTGCTCTGGAACCGATGCCCTGGCCCACAAAATCGCGGACCGCACGGGGGCAGCCGCGGAGGCGATGGAGGGCGCGGCCATTGGGCACCTTCTCGCTCACACGCGCGGCGCGGGCCTGGGCTTTCTTGAGCTGCGGGTTGTCAGCAATCGAACCGGCGACCGCGCCAATCAGCAATGGGATCTCAAGGGCGCGCTGGAAATGCTCACTCGCGTGGTGACGACGCTTCGCGCCGAGCCGGCGCACGCGCAGGGGCAGCCGTCGGCGTAGGCCCAAGCAGATGGAACTCGCGCGGCACGCGCGGAATGAGCAGAATCACCGTGCGCTGCGTTGTTGCCATGGAGCGCCCTTTATTGCGTTCTTCTTCCAGTGGCGGCGGCTGGTTCAGCATCGCCTCTCCCAGCGTTGCGACGCGGCTCGGCAACGGGCCGGATTCCGGAGGGCCGACATCCGATGCCGAATCCCCCGATGCACCCGATGGTTTCGCGGTTTCGGCCGTCACGACCGGGCCGCGGATCACCTCGCCCAGCCGCGGCGCGCCGGACGCCGGCGGCGGAGCTGGCTTGCTGGGCTTCGCGGGAGCGAGCGCTGGTGTTTCCGAAGGTGCGGATGATGTCTCGCTCTTGGTGCGTACTTTGGACCATTCGTCAGTCACGGGAACGGCCGCCGCAGATGCCGCGCTGGACGCGCGCTTGGGCCACGGATTGTCGGCATTTGCAAGCGCGGCAACCGGCTTCTCCGCCACCGGCGTTGGGGGCGGAGTCGTCAACTCTGGTTGCTGCGCCATCCGCCGCCAGTTCGCCCCAGGACGCTCCGCGAGAATCAACACCGCGCGCCCGGCTGGCATGCTCATCCGGGCGTAGAGCCGCGAGAACAGCAATCCCTGTCCCTCGGCATCTATCTTCGGCTCGCGGATCGTCAGCGGGTTGTCGCGCAAGGTATCCGGCCGCGACTCCCGATGCTGCGGGACCATCTCCACACGAAGCACCGCGCCGGGAACATCACTCGCTGTTCCACTCTCGCCACTCACCATGCCCACGCGCGGCTCCGGCGGCACTGGTTCCACCCAACTTCGTACCAGCAGACGGAGCATTCCCGCCGGGAGGCGAATCCGCTCTGCATCCAGTGCGACAATGCGCCCGGAAACAAACTCGTTGCCGTGTGCGGCCTCTGTCCACGCATACGCCTGACCGAGCCACTGCCTCTGACTTCCGCCGCCGGTTTGCAACTTCGACAGCAGGACGGGTGCGTCCTCAATCGGCACCGAGATCATGCGAAGGCCGTGTGCGCTCCACAAATCTTCCAACTCGTGGGAAATCGGCAGCGGCTGATCCGCATACGGAGCGAGCGTGGCGGCGAGATCGCGCGGTGTCACGCCGCTCAGAAACGTCGTCACTTCAAGCCCCGCGTCGGCACCAACTGCGGGCATGGTGTTCGCGGCCTCACGCCCATCTGAGGCCGACTTCTGCGCAGCATGGGGTGAACACGCCGCGGCCAGAAGCGGTAGAAGAACAAGGGCGGTCTGAGCGGCTCTTTGGTGCATGGCGGCGGGCGATGATACGAACGAACGCCTTTCGCGGATGCCGGAATCGCGTGTCGCGTATTGGTTGTTGCCCGAAAATGGTGTACGTTTGGGGTGTTCGAGCATCGAAAACCGGAGAAATGCCATGGGCGGATCTGTGTATGCGATCGCGGCGATGGTCCTCGCGGCTGGTACGGCAATCGCGCGAAGTGATGATGCCAAAGTCCCCGCGAGTCCGCCCGTCGTAGCAACTCCGGCTGCCGCGCCTGACGCGAAGCCCGCGTCACACGCGGCTCCACCAACAATCTCGACAGATGTGAATACGCAGCCGAAGATCGTCGTGCATGAGAACGCGGCCCCCACACACGTTGGTGATAGTCGCGTGCAGGTTGGCGGAATGAGGATTAGCATGTCCCCATGGACGAGCGGCACGGTCGAAGTCGCACCTGCTTCAACCGATGTATCCACCTTGTCATCCGTCCCCTCCGCAACCGGCGCAATCCCCGTCCCATCCAACACCCTCGGCCCCGGTGAACCGTATTGGCGCATGGCCGAACGCGCGGACGCGGAGCATCGACTCGCCGATGCGCGGATCGAGCACGCACAGGCCGCAGCCGAGCAGGCGACGCGGCAGGCCGGCCGCGATCGCGGCTACGTCTTCTTTGGCAACTCCTATCTCACCGGTGGCTGGCGCGGCGGATACAGCTCCGGCCTCCGGGGCCCCGTCACCACCACAACCACTTATTCTGACCAGCTCGGCTCCGCCGCGCAGCGAGCTTTCTCCGAAGCCGCGTATTCACGACTCAACGGCACCACCGACGGGCGCGATGCCATCGTCCGGCAGTTGGGCCGCGACGCCACGCCCCCGATCGTGCACACTCAGAACGCCGTCGATGCCCTCCACCGGCGGGCCAACAGCGAAAGCCAGAAGTGATACCTGGGCAACGGATTCGTGCCCCGGGTTCGCTCAGCGCTTCGCCGTACAACCCGTGATGGGCGCGGCGAGTGCAAGACATCCCGTCGCTCACGCACGCGTTGCCCGCTCAAAGCAGCGGACGAACCCATGGCACGCCGAGGCGGTGGCACGCGGGACTCATGCCGGATCGCACTCATTGATCCGATCAATCAACCGCCGGATCATGCCGAACTTGTA